>NZ_LOYP01000029.1:0-194826 GCF_001526365.1 Burkholderia sp. MSMB1835 | reverse complement strand
CGGCAGCGCTGCGTTTTCAGCAGCAGAGAAGCGAAATTATGAACCGTGTTTCGCAGCTCGTCAACAACTTTCTGCACGACATCGTTGCGACTGCGGGGCCATCTTTCTGCGCCGTCGGGCTCGTTACTTCCGAACTCCAACAGCACTGCTTCCCTTCTTCCCCCGCGCCGTGTTTCCGTTGGCGCGAAAGAGGCGTGATTCTATGCATCCGCCCCCGTCCGTGCAAGCCTTTTGTGAAGAAAGATTGAAAAAGCCTCCGCTACCGCGCACGGAGGCTTTTGAGGAACCGGGCGAAGCAATCACGCCGAGAATCGATACAGAACGGTCAGCGGATTTGCCGCGGCGCATGGTGCCGACCGATCAGCGGTGCTTGAACACTGGCTTGCGCTTCTCGACGAATGCCGCCATCCCTTCCTTCTGGTCTTCGGTTGCGAACAGCGAATGGAACAATCGCCGCTCGAAGTGGACACCTTCAGCCAGCGTCGTCTCGTACGCGCGGTTCACCGACTCCTTGACCATCATGACCGCCGGTAGCGAGAACTCGGCGATCGTCGTCGCGGCGGCAATCGCCTCGTCGAGCAGTTTGTCGGCCGGCAGCACGCGCGATACGAGCCCGGCACGCTCGGCCTCGGCGGCGTCCATGAACCGCGCGGTCAGGCACATGTCCATTGCCTTCGCCTTCGATACCGCGCGCGGCAAACGCTGCGTGCCGCCGGCACCCGGCATGACGCCCAGCTTGATTTCCGGCTGACCGAACTTGGCCGTGTCCGCCGCGAAGATGATGTCGCACATCATCGCCAGCTCGCAGCCACCGCCCAGCGCAAAGCCCGAAACCGCAGCGATGATCGGTTTGCGGATCTCGCGGACCGTCTCCCAGTTGCGCGTGATGTAGTCGCCCCGATAGACATCCATATAAGAGTAGGCCGCCATCATGCCGATGTCCGCGCCGGCCGCGAACGCCTTCTCGCTCCCGGTCACGACGATCGCGCCGATAGCGTCGTCCGCATCGAACGCCTTCAGCGCAGCGCCCAGCTCGTCCATCAGCGCATCGTTCAGCGCATTCAGTGCCTTCGGACGGTTCAGCGTCACCAGACCGACACGCCCGCGGGTCTCCACCAGGATGTTCTCGTAAGCCATCTATTTCTCCTCGATCAATGAAATGAGAAACGCCTCGCACATGCGAATAGTTTGATGCTACCATTCTTCGACCAACCGGTCGGTTAATTAATCGATCCGATCCCTCTCAACGTTCATCAGGCCGCCGCCATGACCCATGCCCTGTTCACGAAGCACGAAGACACGCTGAAACACGCACTCGCCGCCATCGAGAGCCGCGGGTACTGGAGCCCGTTCGCCGAAATGCCGAGCCCCAAAGTGTACGGGGAAAGCGCAAACGCGGACGGTGAGGCCGCGTTCAAGTCGCACCTCGACAAGACCTTCGTGCTCGACCAGCCGGCGTCCGGTGAAACGGTCGGCGCCGAGCGCTCGCCGTACGGCATCGCGCTGGGTGTCCGGTATCCGAAATCGACGCCCGACGCCCTGATCGCTGCCGCAGCGGACGCGCAGCGCACGTGGCGCGAAGCCGGCCCGAGCGCGTGGATCGGCGTCAGCCTCGAAATCCTCGCGCGCCTGAACCGCGCAAGCTTCGAAATTGCCTACAGCGTGATGCACACCACGGGGCAAGCCTTCATGATGGCGTTCCAGGCCGGCGGCCCGCACGCGCAGGACCGCGCGCTCGAGGCGGTCGCCTATGCGTGGGACGAGCTGCGCCGCATCCCGGCCGATGCGCACTGGGAAAAGCCGCAGGGCAAGAACCCGCCGCTGGCGATGCACAAGCGCTATACGATCGTGCCGCGCGGCACGGGCCTCGTGCTCGGCTGCTGCACGTTCCCGACCTGGAACGGCTACCCGGGCCTGTTCGCCGATCTGGCAACCGGTAATGCCGTGATCGTCAAACCGCACCCGGGCGCGATCCTGCCGCTCGCCATCACGGTGCGGATCGCCCGCGACGTGCTGCGCGAAGCCGGGTTCGATCCGAACGTCGTTACGCTCCTCGCGACCGAACCCAACGACGGTGCCCTCGTCCAGGATCTCGCGCTGCGTCCCGAGATCAAGCTGATCGACTTCACCGGCAGCACGCAGAACGGCACGTGGCTCGAACGCCATGCCCACCAGGCGCAGGTCTACACCGAGAAAGCAGGCGTCAACCAGATCGTGATCGACTCGACCGACGACCTGAAGGCCGCCGCCAAGAACATCGCGTTCTCGCTGGCGCTGTACTCGGGGCAGATGTGCACGGCACCGCAGAACATCTACGTGCCACGCGACGGCATCCGGACGGCCGACGGCCATGCGAGCTTCGACGAGGTCGCGCAAGCGATCGCGATTGCCGTACAAAAACTCACCGGCGACCCTGCACGCTCGGTCGAACTGATCGGGGCGATCCAGAACGACGGCGTGACCGCGCGTATCGACGACGCGCGCAAACTCGGCCGCGTGCTCGCGGACAGCGTGCCTCTCCAGCATCCCGCCTTCCCCGATGCGCGCGTGCGCACGCCTCTCGTGCTGCAACTCGACGTTGCCGACCGCGAGAAATTCACGCAGGAGTGGTTCGGCCCGATCTCGTTCGTGATCGCGACCGACTCGACCGCGCAGTCGCTCGATCTGGCTGGGGCAATCGCCGCCGAGCATGGCGCACTGACCCTCTCCGTCTACAGCACCGACGAAGCGATCGTCAACGCCGCACACGACGCGGCGGTGCGTGGCGGCGTCGCGCTGTCGATCAACCTGACAGGCGGCGTATTCGTCAACCAGTCGGCCGCCTTCTCCGACTTCCACGGCACGGGCGCGAACCCGGCCGCCAACGCCGCGCTGGCCGACCCGGCCTTCGTCGCCAACCGGTTCCGCGTGGTTCAGAGCCGCGTCCATGTTGCCCCGAAGGCCGTACCTGCGGAAGCTGGCCAGACGGCATAACCCGAATGGCCGACGTGCAAACGCCGCCACGTTCTCTACCATGAACGAATCCGCCACCCGGCGGGTTCGTCACTCACCGATACGCTCATGACAGACGCCTACATCTGCGACGCGATTCGCACTCCCATTGGCCGCTACGGCGGCGCCCTGAAAGACGTCCGCGCCGACGATCTCGGCGCGGTGCCGCTCAAGGCGCTGATCGAGCGCAACCGCGACGTCGACTGGACGGCGATCGACGACGTGATCTACGGCTGCGCGAACCAGGCCGGCGAGGACAACCGCAACGTCGCGCGCATGTCGGCGCTACTGGCGGGCCTGCCCACGGCCGTGCCGGGCACGACGCTGAACCGATTGTGCGGCTCCGGAATGGACGCCGTCGGCACGGCCACGCGCGCGATCAAGGCCGGTGAAGCGCGCCTGATGATCGCAGGCGGCGTCGAGAGCATGACGCGTGCGCCGTTCGTGATGGGCAAGGCCGCGAGCGCGTTCGCGCGCCAGGCCGACATCCACGATACGACGATCGGCTGGCGCTTCGTCAATCCGCTGATGAAGCAGCTGTATGGGGTCGATTCGATGCCGGAGACGGCCGAGAACGTCGCGGTCGATTACCACGTCAGCCGCGCGGATCAGGACCTGTTCGCGCTGCGCAGCCAGCAGAAGGCCGCGCGGGCGCAGCAGGACGGTACGCTCGCCGAGGAAATCGTGCCGGTCACGATTGCGCAGAAGAAGGGCGACGCCATCGTCGTGTCGCGCGACGAGCATCCGCGCGAAACGTCGCTCGAAGCGCTCGCGAAGCTGAAGGGCGTCGTGCGCCCGGACGGCTCGGTCACGGCCGGCAACGCGTCGGGCGTGAACGACGGCGCCTGCGCGCTGCTGCTCGCCAATGCACAGGCGGCCGACCAATACGGCCTGCGCCGCCGCGCGCGCGTCGTCGGGATGGCGACGGCCGGCGTCGAGCCGCGCGTAATGGGCATCGGCCCCGCGCCGGCCACGCAGAAGCTGCTGCACCAGCTCGGCATGCGCATCGACCAGTTCGACGTGATCGAACTGAACGAGGCATTCGCGTCGCAAGGTCTCGCGGTGCTGCGCATGCTCGGCGTCGCCGACGACGATCCGCGCGTGAACCCGAACGGCGGTGCGATCGCGCTCGGTCACCCGCTGGGCGCATCGGGTGCGCGGCTCGTCACCACGGCGCTCCATCAACTCGAGCGTACCGGCGGCCGCTTCGCGCTCTGTACGATGTGCATCGGCGTCGGCCAGGGCATCGCGCTCGCGATCGAACGCGTGTAACCGACGCGCCGCGCGCCTATAACGAAGTCATGAAGGAGACACTGCATGTCCTATCAGGCGATCCAGATGGATATCGATCAGGCCGCGCGCGTGGCCACGATCACGCTCAACCGCCCCGACAAGCTCAACAGCTTCACGCGGGCGATGCATCGCGAACTGCAATCGGCGCTCGATGAAGTCGAGGCAGCCGGCGCACGCGCACTGATTCTGACGGGTGCGGGACGCGGCTTTTGCGCGGGCCAGGACCTCGCCGACCTCGACTTCACGCCAGGCGCGTCCACCGACCTCGGCACGCTGATCGACGAGCATTTCAATCCGCTGATCCGCCGCCTGCAGCGTCTGCCGATTCCGGTGATCGCCGCCGTCAACGGCACGGCGGCCGGCGCCGGCGCGAATCTCGCACTTGCGTGCGACCTGGTGTTCGCCGCCCGCTCGAGCAGTTTCATCCAGGCCTTCGTCAAGATCGGACTCGTACCCGATTCGGGCGGCACGTGGTTCCTGCCGCAACGCGTCGGCATGGCACGCGCGCTGGGGCTCGCGCTGACCGGCGACAAGCTCGGCGCCGAACAGGCCGAACAGTGGGGCCTGATCTGGCGCGCGGTCGACGACGACGCGCTCGTCGCCACGGTCCGCCAGCTTGCCGCCCAGCTCGCGCAGCAGCCGACGCTCGCCATCGCGTCGATCAAGCAGTCGATGCGAGACAGCGTCACGAACACGCTCGATCAGCAGCTCGACCTCGAGCGCGATCTGCAGCGCAAGCTCGGCCAGTCGGACGACTATGCGGAAGGGGTGAAGGCCTTCATCGAGAAGCGCGCGCCGCGCTTCGAAGGGCGTTGACATGATGAACGCCACCGCCACGCTCGACCCCGATTCGCTCGCCCGCGCCACCGCGCAGGCCATGTACGACGCCGACGCCTGCAGCCGCGCGTTCGGCATGGAAATCGTCGAAGTACGCGCCGGCTACGCCCGCCTGCAGATGCGCGTACGGCCCGAATTCCTGAACGGGCACCAGACCTGTCACGGCGGCATCATCTTCACGCTCGCCGATTCGACTTTCGCGTTCGCGTGCAACTCGTACAACCTGAATGCGGTCGCGGCCGGCTGCTCGATCGAATTCCTGCGCCCCGTGCACGGCGACGACGTGCTGACGGCCGAGGCGGTCGAACAGGCGCGTGCCGGCCGCCACGGCATCTACGACATCCGCGTCACGAACCAGACAGGCGACACGGTCGCGATGTTTCGCGGCAAATCCGCCCAGATCAAGGGCACGGTCATCCCGGAAGACCGCTGACGTCGACGGCTCGCTCATAACAAACACTGGAGACATGCATGACTACCCTGCTACCGCTCGAGCCGATCGAGACCGCCTCACGCGACGAGCTGACCGCGCTGCAGCTCGAACGCCTCAAGTGGTCGCTCCGGCACGCGTATGACCACTCGCCCGTCTATCGCCGCAAGTTCGACGAAGCCGGTGTGCATCCGGACGACCTGAAAACGCTCGCCGACCTGTCGCGCTTTCCGTTCACGACCAAGGGCGACCTGCGCGACAGCTATCCGTTCGGGATGTTCGCGGTGCCGCAGGACCAGATCTCGCGCATCCACGCGTCGTCGGGCACGACCGGCAAGCCGACGGTCGTCGGCTATACGGCCGCCGACATCGATACGTGGGCGAATCTCGTCGCACGCTCGATCCGCGCCGCCGGTGCGCGCCGCGGCGACAAGGTCCACGTCAGCTACGGCTACGGGCTGTTCACGGGCGGGCTCGGCGCGCACTACGGCGCCGAACGCGCAGGGCTGACCGTGATCCCGTTCGGCGGCGGCCAGACCGAAAAGCAGGTACAGCTGATCCAGGATTTCCGGCCCGACATCATCATGGTCACGCCGAGCTACATGCTGTCGATCGCCGACGAGATCGAGCGCCAGGGCCTCGATCCCGTGCAGAGTTCGCTGCGCATCGGCATCTTCGGCGCGGAGCCGTGGACCAACGACATGCGCGTCGCGATCGAACAGCGGATGGGCATCGACGCGGTCGACATCTACGGGCTATCCGAAGTGATGGGTCCGGGCGTCGCGTCCGAATGCGTCGAGACCAAGGACGGCCCGACCATCTGGGAAGACCACTTCTATCCGGAAATCATCGATCCCGACACCGGCGAAGTACTGCCGGACGGCCAGCTCGGCGAACTCGTGTTCACGTCGCTGACGAAGGAAGCGCTGCCGATCATCCGCTATCGCACGCGCGACCTCACGCGCCTGTTGCCGGGCACCGCCCGGACGATGCGCCGGATGGAGAAGATCACCGGCCGGTCGGACGACATGATGATCGTGCGCGGCGTCAACGTGTTCCCGACACAAATCGAGGAACAGTTGCTCAAGCAGCGCGCGCTCGCGCCGCACTATCAGATCGTGCTGACCAAGGAAGGCCCGCTCGACGTGCTGACGCTCAACGTCGAGCCGTGCCCGGAAACCGCGCCCGATACCGCGGCGATCCAGGCGGCCAAACAGGCGCTCGCATACGACATCAAGTCGCTGATCGGCGTGACGGCCGTGATCAACGTGCTGCCCGTGAACGGCATCGAGCGCTCGGTCGGCAAGGCGCGCCGCGTCGTCGACAAGCGCAAGGGCTGAGGTCGCTCGTCGCGCGTGCGTCGCGCAGCGGCGGATCCGCACCTGCAAACGAAACAGCCCGGTCGGCCGATGCCGATCGGGCTGCTCGACTCCAAAGCGTCGCTCGACGTGACGCGCACGGCATGACGCGAACTGAAATCACATGGGCACACCGGCGATCAGACCGGCACGCCCACGCGCACGAGGCGCGCGCCGGGCTCTCAATGCCGCGTATCGTTCATGAGCGACGATCCAGCGAACCCGCGCCGCTCCAAAATCACGAATTCGGGAACAGCAGCCACATCCTGCCGACCTGCTTCATCCGGCCGGCCAGGTCGCCGGCATCGTCGCCGAGCCCCCAGAAATAGTCTGCCCGCACGCCGCCCTTGATCGCCGAGCCCGTATCCTGCGCGAACACGAGCCGGTTCATCGGCGTATTCGTCAGCGGACGCGTGGTCTGCAGGAACACCGGCGTGCCGAGCGGGATCGACGACGGATCGACCGCGATCGAGCGCTCCGGGGTCAGCGGCACGCCGAGCGCGCCGATCGGACCGTCCGCGCCGCCGTGCGGCGCATCTTCCTTGGTCGGCATGTCGCGGAAGAACACGAAGCGCGGATTCGTGTCGAGCAGCGCGTCGACGCGCGTCGGGTTCGCCTTCGCCCAGGCCTTGATGCCCTGCATCGTCGCCTGCGCGGGCGTCAGCTCGCCGCGATCGAGCAGCCACTTGCCGATCGAACGGTACGGCTGGTTGTTGGTGCCGCCGAAGCCGACCCGCATCACCGAACCGTCGTCGAGCAGCACGCGACCCGAGCCCTGCACCTGCAGGAAGAATGCCTCGATCGGATCGTCGACCCACACGAGCTCGTTGCCGTTCAGGATGCCGGCGCGCTCGAGCTGCGCGCGTGCCGGCAGCGCGGCGCCCGCGCGATAGCCGGCCGGCCAGCGATAGAGCGCGTATTGATACGGGCCGCGGCGCACGCGCGAGCCGTGCAGCAGCGGCTCGTAATAGCCGGTCACGAGCCCGTCGAGCGTCCCGTCGGTATTCGCGAGCTGGAACGGCGTGAAATACGTTTCGAAGAACGTGCGTGCGCTGCTGACGTCGAGTTCGTCGAGCCGGTCGGCGGCCGCGCAAGCGCGCGCCCAGGCCGGCTGGCGCGCGAGCCGCGCGCAGTTCTGCCGCAGCGCGGCCGTCGCGCCAATCAGCGAATCGTCCTGCCAGCCCGGCACCTGCTGCCACGCGACCGGCGTGAGCCGCTTCGCGGCGACCTGTCCCGGCACGATCGCCGCGCCGGTCGGCGGCTTCAGCGCGGAGGTTCGCGTCGGTGCGCCGCCGCACGCGGCGAGCAGCGCCGCCGCCGCGGCTGCGGCCATCCACCCGGCCAGCCGGGGCCCAAACCACATACAATGTCCGTTCTTGATGGAAACCGCCATGTCAGATTTTCTCGACCAATATCCGATGCTCATCTTCGCGCTCGAAGCCTTCGTAGCGCTTGCCCTGCTGATCTTCATCGTCGTGTGGACGTCGTCGGGCAGGAAGAAGCACGCCCGCAGCAACGACCGCAAGCTGCGCTGAGCGCCGCCGCGCGCTCGATTCAATGCAACGTGCGCGGCATGTGCAGCGCGAACTCGTCGACCGGCGCCTCGAAACGCTCGCCGTCCTCCGCCACGCAGAAGTACGCACCGCGCATCGTGCCGACCGGCGTCGCGATCACGGCCCAGCTCGTGTATTCGAAATGCTCGCCCGGCTGCAGCAGCGGCTGGTGGCCGACTACGCCGAGCCCCTTGACTTCCTGCACGTGGCTCTCGCTGTCCGTGATGATCCAGTGGCGCGCGATCAGTTGGGCCGCGACCTGTCCCGTGTTGCGGATGGTCAGCGTGTACGCGAATGCGTATTGACGGTGATCGGGGTCGGATTGTTCCGGCAAGTAGCTGGTTTTCACCGAAACGGTGAACTGATACTGACTCATGGTGTGTCCGCTGTAGGTAACCGCGCGCGCCGACTCGAGCGGCCGGGCCGCGGGCGCGCTGCATTGGTTCGGCATTCTATGCGCAATCGGGTCGCAACCGCACGGCCTGCCGCCGCGCACCGGGTCGCCGGACGGTAGAATGACGGTTTTGCGCCGCAACGTCCCCCGCTCCCCTGTCATGACTCAATTCCGCATCGCTCCCAGCATCCTGTCGGCCGACTTCGCACGGCTCGGCGAAGAAGTCCGCAACGTGGTCGCCGCCGGCGCCGACTGGATTCACTTCGACGTCATGGACAACCATTATGTGCCGAACCTCACGATCGGCCCGCTCGTCTGCGAGGCGATCCGCCCGCACGTGCAGGTACCGATCGACGTGCACCTGATGGTGCGCCCGGTCGACCGGATCGTGCCCGATTTCGCGAAGGCCGGCGCGAACCTGATCAGCTTCCACCCGGAAGGCTCGGACCACATCGACCGTACGCTGTCGCTGATCCGCGACCACGGCTGCAAGGCCGGCCTCGTGTTCAATCCGGCCACGCCGCTGAACTACCTCGATCACGTGATGGACCGCCTCGACTTCGTGCTGCTGATGTCGGTGAACCCGGGCTTCGGCGGCCAGTCGTTCATTCCGGAAACGCTGAACAAGCTGCGCGAGGCGCGCGCCCGCATCGACGCGTACACCGAACGCACGGGCCGCGAGATCCTGCTCGAAGTCGACGGCGGCGTGAAGGCCGACAACATCGCGGAAATCGCGGCAGCTGGCGCCGACACGTTCGTCGCGGGTTCGGCGATCTTCGGCAAGCCCGACTATCGCAAGGTGATCGACGAGATGCGCGCGGCGCTCGCCACCGTCGAGCGGAGCTGACGCCGTGGCCGACTCGTCGTTCGCCGGCCACGCGCCGGCCGGGGCCGCCACGGGCGCGGCCGCGATCCGCTTTGCCGCACCGCGCATCGATGCCGCGCTGATCGACCTCGACGGCACGATGGTCGACACGGCCGACGATTTCACGGCCGGCCTGAACGGGATGCTCGCGCGGCTCGGCGCGCCGGCCACGTCGCGCGACGAAGTGATCGGCTACGTCGGCAAGGGCTCCGAACACCTGATCCAGAGCGTGCTGAAGCCGCGCTTCCCGGCCGATGAAGCGCACGCGCGCTTCGACGACGCGCTCGCGATCTACCAGACCGAGTACGCGAAGATCAACGGTCGCCACACGCGTCTCTATCCGGACGTGGCGGCCGGGCTCGACGCGCTGCGCGCGGCCGGCATCCGGCTCGCGTGCGTGACGAACAAGCCGCACCGCTTCGCGGTCGAGCTGCTCGAGCAATACGGTCTGGCCGGCTGCTTCGGCATCGTGCTCGGCGGCGACAGCGTCGCGCGCAAGAAGCCCGATCCGCTGCCGATGCTGACGGCCTGCGACGCGCTCGGCGTCGCGCCGGACACCGCGGTCGCAATCGGCGACTCGGAAAACGACGCGCTGGCCGGCCGCGCGGCCGGGATGGCGACGCTGACGGTGCCGTACGGCTACAACCACGGCAAAGCTATACAAACGATAAATTCGGATGGTATAGTCGATTCGTTGCTGGTCGCGGCTCGCGCCATTTCCGCGCACAACGCCGGCCGGCCAACCCTCTGATTATTTCTTCCATCCGCATGTTTCTGAATAAAAAACGGAGTCTGAGCAGCATCGACCGGGGAGCCTGGCCCTGGCGTCGCTGGTCGCGCTAACCTCTTCGATGAGGTACGCTGAAGCACGTCTTCAGCGCCGTTTTTTATCTCGCTGCGCATCCGCGCGCCGATCGTCGCACCACCTCGAGTTCCACCGCATCCGAACGCTTGCGTTCAGGGTCGGCCGCAGGCTCGCGACGTTCACGCCCGGAGCGCCGGCCGGCAACAGGCACTTCTCGATCGACCGCCCTTTCGCCGACGGCCACCCGCGCAGCGTCAAGTGATCCCTGGCGCCCGCGCCGCTCGTCCCGAACAGGACCGGAACATGACCGAACTCGAATTCCAATCGCTCGCGAACGAAGGCTACAACCGCATCCCGCTGATCGCGGAAGCGCTCGCCGATCTCGAAACGCCGCTGTCCCTCTACCTGAAGCTGGCCCAGCCCGAACGCGCGGGCGCCAACTCATTCCTGCTCGAATCGGTGGTCGGCGGCGAACGTTTCGGCCGCTACTCGTTCATCGGCCTGCCCGCCCGCACGCTCGTGCGCACCCGCAACGGCGTGTCGGAAGTCGTGCGCGACGGCCAGGTCGTCGAGACGCACGACGGCGACCCGTTCCAGTTCATCGAATCGTTCCAGGCGCGCTTCAAGGTCGCGCAGCGCCCGGGCCTGCCGCGTTTCTGCGGCGGCCTTGCCGGCTACTTCGGCTACGACGCGGTGCGCTACATCGAGAAGAAGCTCGTGAACACCGCGCCGCGCGACGATCTCGGGCTGCCCGACATCCAGTTGCTGCTGACCGAGGAAGTCGCGGTGATCGACAACCTCGCCGGCAAGCTCTACCTGATCATCTACGCGGACCCGGGCCAGCCCGAAGCGTACGCGAAGGCAAAACAGCGCCTGCGCGAACTGAAGCAGCGCCTGCGCACGACCGTGCAGCCGCCCGTCACGTCGGCGAGCGTGCGCACCGAGACGTTCCGCGAATTCAAGAAGGACGACTATCTGGCCGCCGTGCGTCAGGCGAAGGAATACATCGCGGCCGGCGAGCTGATGCAGATCCAGGTCGGCCAGCGGCTCACGAAGCCGTACCGCGACAATCCGCTGTCGCTGTATCGCGCGCTGCGTTCGCTGAACCCGTCGCCGTACATGTATTACTACAACTTCGGCGATTTCCACGTGGTCGGCGCGTCGCCGGAAATCCTGGTGCGCCAGGAAAAGCGCGGCGACGACCAGATCGTCACGATCCGGCCGCTGGCCGGCACGCGCCCGCGCGGCAACACGCCGGAGCGCGACGCGGAGCTCGCGACCGAGCTGCTGAACGATCCGAAGGAGATCGCCGAGCACGTGATGCTGATCGATCTCGCGCGCAACGACGTCGGCCGCATCGCGGAGATCGGCTCGGTGCAGGTGACCGACAAGATGGTGATCGAGAAGTACTCGCACGTGCAGCACATCGTCAGCTCGGTCGAAGGCAAGCTGAAGCCCGGCATGACGAACTACGACGTGCTGCGCGCGACGTTCCCGGCCGGCACGCTGTCCGGCGCGCCGAAGGTGCGCGCGATGGAACTGATCGACGAGCTCGAGCCGGTCAAGCGCGGGCTGTACGGCGGTGCGGTCGGCTACCTGTCGTTCTCGGGCGAGATGGATCTCGCGATCGCGATCCGCACGGGTCTGATCCACAACGGCAACCTGTACGTGCAAGCGGCGGCCGGCGTCGTCGCGGATTCGGTGCCCGAATCCGAATGGCAAGAGACCGAGAACAAGGCGCGCGCGGTGCTGCGTGCGGCCGAACAGGTCCAGGACGGCCTCGATAGCGACTTCTGACCGGAGACTGACCATGCTGCTCATGATCGACAACTACGACTCGTTTACCTACAACCTGGTCCAGTACTTCGGCGAACTCGGCGAGGACGTGCGCACCTACCGCAACGACGAAATCACGCTCGACGACATCGCGCGCCTGAATCCCGACACCATCTGCCTGTCGCCGGGCCCGAGCAATCCGCAACATGCGGGCATCACGCTCGACGTGCTGCGCGAATTCGCGGGCAGGAAGCCGATCCTCGGCGTCTGCCTCGGCCACCAGGCGATCGGCGAAGCGTTCGGCGGCCGCGTGGTGCGCGCGAAGACCATCATGCATGGCAAGGTGAGCCGGATCGAAACCGACTGCCGCGGCGTATTCGCCGACCTGCCGAAGCATTTCGACGTCACGCGCTATCACTCGCTCGCGATCGAACGCGAATCGCTGCCCGATTGCCTCGAGGTGTCCGCGTGGACCGACGACGGCGAGATCATGGGCGTGCGCCACAAGACGCTGCCGGTCGAAGGCGTGCAGTTCCACCCGGAATCGATCCTGTCCGAGCACGGCCATGCGCTGCTCGAGAATTTCCTGAAACAGAGCCGCGCCGCGGCCGCACCGGCCGCCTGACGGGAGACGCACGATGACGATTACCCCGCAGGAAGCGCTGCAGCGCACGATCGAGCACCGCGAGATCTTCCACGACGAAATGCTGCACCTGATGCGGCTGATCATGCGCGGCGACATGTCGCCCGTGATGGCGGCCGCGATCATCACCGGGCTGCGCGTGAAGAAGGAGACGATCGGCGAGATCGCCGCCGCCGCGACCGTGATGCGCGAATTCGCGAACCACGTCGAGGTGCGGGACAACTCGAATTTCGTCGACATCGTCGGCACCGGCGGCGACGGCTCGCACACGTTCAACATCTCGACCGCGTCGATGTTCGTCACGGCGGCCGCGGGCGCGAAGGTCGCGAAACACGGCAACCGCGGCGTGTCGAGCAAGTCCGGCAGCGCCGACGTGCTCGAGGCGCTCGGCGTGAACATCGACCTGCAGTCCGACCAGGTCGCCGCATCGATCGCCGAAACCGGCATGGGCTTCATGTTCGCGCCGAACCATCATCCGGCGATGAAGAACATCGCGGCCGTGCGCCGCGAGCTCGGCGTGCGCACGATCTTCAACATCCTCGGCCCGCTGACCAATCCGGCCGGCGCGCCGAACCAGCTGATGGGCGTGTTCCACCCCGACCTCGTCGGCATCCAGGTGCGCGTGATGCAGCGCCTCGGCGCGCAGCACGTGCTCGTCGTGTACGGCAAGGACGGAATGGACGAGGTGTCGCTCGGCGCCGCGACGCTCGTCGGCGAATTGCGCGACGGCCAGGTGCACGAATACGAGATCCATCCGGAGGACTTCGGCCTGCAGATGGTGTCGAACCGCACGCTGAAGGTGGAAAATGCCGACGAATCGCGCACGATGCTGCTCGGCGCGCTGGACAACCAGCCGGGCGTCGCGCGCGAGATCGTCACGCTGAACGCGGGCACCGCGCTTTACGCGGCCAATATCGCCGAGTCGATCGCGGACGGCATCCAGCTGGCCCGCGAAGCGATCGCGAGCGGCAAGGCCCGCGCGAAGGTCGACGAGCTCGTGCGCTTCACGCAGCAGTTCAAGCGCTGACCCCCTTACGAATCAAGCAGGAACCCCTATGAGCGACATTCTCGACCGAATCATCGCCGTCAAGCGCGAAGAAGTGGCGGCGGCCATGCGCAGCACGCCGCTCGAGGCGCTGAAGCTGGAAGCCTCCGCGCGCGACCTGCGCGACTTCGTCGGCGCGCTGCGCGCGAAACACGCGGCCGGCAACGCCGCCGTGATCGCCGAAATCAAGAAGGCAAGCCCGTCGAAAGGCGTGCTGCGCGAGCATTTCGTGCCGGCCGACATCGCGCGCTCGTATGCGGCGCACGGCGCCGCGTGCCTGTCGGTGCTGACCGACGAACAGTTCTTCCAGGGCGGCGTCCGCTACCTCGAGGAAGCGCGCGCGGCCTGCACGCTGCCGGTGCTGCGCAAGGACTTCATCGTCGACGCGTACCAGATCGTCGAAGCCCGCGCGATGGGCGCCGACGCGATCCTGCTGATCGCCGCCGCGCTCGACACGCCGCTGATGCAGGATCTGGAAGCCTATGCGCACTCGCTCGGCCTCGCGGTGCTGGTCGAAGTGCACGACCGCAACGAGATGGAACAGGCGCTGACGCTCAAGACGCCGCTGCTCGGCATCAACAACCGCAACCTGCGCACATTCGAGACGTCGATCCGGACCACGCTCGACATGCTCGACATGATTCCGGCGGATCGCATCGTCGTGACCGAATCGGGCATCCTGTCGCGCACCGACGTCGACACCATGCGCGCGGCGAACGTGAACACGTTCCTCGTCGGCGAGGCGTTCATGCGCGCCGACCAGCCGGGCGAGGAACTCGCGCGGATGTTCTTCTGATGGCGATCGAAAAGGAAATCAAGCTCGCGCTGCCGGCCGGCCAGGCCGACGCCGCGCGCCGCTTCTTCGAGACGCTGACCGGCGAACCCGGCCACGCGATCACGCTCGCGAACGTCTACTACGACACGCCCGACCTCGCGCTGGCGCGCTCGAAGAGCGCAATCCGCGTGCGCCGCACGCCGGACGGCTGGTTGCAGACGTTCAAGACGGTCGGCAGCGCGGAAGGCGGCCTGCACCGCCGCCACGAATGGGAGTTGCCGGTCGCGGGCGACGCGCTCGAGATCGACGCGCTCGTCGCGGCCTGCGACGTGCCGGAAGCCGCCGCCGCGCTGAACGACGCGGCCGGTGCACTGTACGCGCTGTTCCGCACGGATTTTTCGCGTACGCTGTGGCGCATCGCAATCGGCGGCGCGACCGTCGAGGCCGCGGTGGACCTCGGCGAGATCGTCGTCCAGGCGGAACACGAAACGCGGCGCGAACCGATCAGCGAAATCGAACTCGAACTGATCGACGGCCCGGAAACGGCGCTCGCGACGCTCGCCGCCGAACTGCAGCAGGCGCTGCCGGGCCTCGTTCCCGAAAACATCAGCAAGGCGCAGCGCGGCTACCGGCTGCGCGCGCAATAAACACGCATCACGCATGGCAACCCGCAAGACTTCCCGCGCGCCGCAACAGGCGTCGCTGTTCGACGATCCCATGCCGGAACCGGCACCGGACGATATTCCGTCCGCGGCTTCCGAGCCGCCCGCGGCTCGGCGAAAATCCGCGAAGCAGGCGGCCGCACCGGCGCCCGCGCCGGCCCCGACCGCCTCGGCATCGCAACCCGTTGCCGCCGACGTGCCGCATCTCGCCGCGCAATTCGACGCGCTGCCGGCCGTCTGGCGCGACGTGCTGAAACCGTTCACCGACAGCGACGCGTACGCGCCGCTGTGCCGCTTCGTCGACGAGGAGCGCGCGGCCGGCAAGACGGTCTACCCGACCGACGTGTTCCGCGCACTGCGCCTGACGAGCCCGGACGACGTGAAGGTCGTGATCCTCGGCCAGGACCCGTATCACGGCGACGACCGCGGCACGCCGCAGGCGCATGGCCTCGCGTTCTCGGTGCCGCCGGCCGTGCGCACGCCGCCGTCGCTGCGCAACATCTTCAAGGAAATCGCCGCGAATTTCGGTCACGACACGCCGCGTCACGGCTGCCTCGACACATGGGCGCGCCAGGGCGTGCTGCTGCTCAACACCGTGCTGACGGTCGAGCGCGGCGCGGCCGCGAGCCATGCGAAGCGCGGCTGGGAGCAATGCACGGACACGCTGATCCGCGAGCTCGCCGGCCGCCATCGCGGGCTCGTGTTCATGCTGTGGGGCGCGCACGCGCAGGCGAAGCGCGCACTGTTCGACGCGAACGCGCATTGCGTGCTCGAGGCGCCGCATCCGTCGCCGCTGTCCGCGCACCGCGGCTTCCTCGGCTGCCGCCATTTCGCGCTCGCGAACGACTATCTGATCGATGCGGGCCGCGAACCGATCGACTGGCGCCTGCCGGACGTAGCCGAAACGCTCGCGTGACGGCCTATGGCCCGTTCACCCTGATAACGGGCTTGCGCTGGCCCCAGGGTTCGCCGGGCGAATACGAAAATGCCGCGTCCCTCTCGGGGCGCGGCATTTTTTATCGGGCGATGCAGCGGGTGCACCGCACCCGCATCGACCTGACGCGTTACGCGGCGGCGATCGCTTCGCGTGCGCTGGCCAGCGCGGCGCTCTGCGCATCCGGGCCGAGGTTCAGGCCTTCGGCGTAGATGAAGCTCACGTCGGTCATGCCGACGAAGCCGAGGAACGTGCGCAGGTACGGCGTCTGGCTGTCGTTCGGCGTACCGGCATACTTGCCGCCGCGCGCCGTCACCACGTGAACCTTCTTGCCCTTGATCAGGCCTTCCGGACCGTTCTCGGTGTAGCGGAACGTGACGCCTGCGCGGGCGATCCAGTCGAAGTACGTCTTCAGTTGCGACGAGATGCCGAAGTTGTACATCGGTGCGCCGATCACGATGATGTCGGCAGCCTGCAGCTCGGCGATCAGCGCATCGCTCTTCGCGACGATCGCATTCTGTTCCGCGGTGCGCTTGTCGGCCGGCGTGAAGAACGCGCCGAGCACCGATTCGTCGAGGTGCGGCAGCGCATCGGCCAGCAGGTCGCGAACCACGACGTTCGCGCCGGGGTTCGATTGTTGCAGCTTTGCCGTCAGTTCGTTGGCCAGCAGCGTGGACTGCGCACCTTGCGAACGCGCGGCGGAATTGATTTGCAGAATGGTCGTCATGTCAGGCTCCGGTAGGGTTGCGCTTCGGTAGCGCGAGTGACGCCATTGTGCGGGGCCGCATGACCGCGAAAAAGCGGGTTCAGGGCGACGGATTGTTGCAGCAGCGGGACAATACCCGATCGCGCCCCGATACCCGCTCGCGTAGGGTTACCCGTTCAGCCAGGCTTCGCGGGCCTTCGTGGCCGCAGCCGGCTTCGCGGCCGCCGTCAGCCGGTAGCGCGTGACTTCCGGGCCGTCGAGCTTCAGTTTCGCGGTGCGCAGCTCGTCGCGGCGAAACGCGTGGATCTCCACCTTGTCGCCCGGCCGGTAGCGGGCCAGCAGCGCATCCAGGTTCGTGCCCGTTACGCGTAGCCCGTCCACCGCGATCACCGTGTCGCCGGCCGACAACCCCGCGCGATGCGCGGCGCCGCCTTCGTAGACGGCCGCCAACGTGCAGTCCGCGCCGCCGCGCAAGCGCGCGCCGATCGTCGGCTTCTCGGCCGCGCCGAGCGCGACGTCGGGGGCCAGCGTCACGCCGAACGGCGCGAACAGTTCGCCGAGCGGCAGGTCGCGCGTGCCGTGCACGGCGTCGGCGAACAGGCGGCCGAGCGCGACGCCCGTCGCCTCTTCGATCAGCGTCTCGACTTCGTTTTCGTCCACGCCCGCCTGCTTGCCGCGATAGAAGTCGCGGCCGTAGCGTTGCCACAGCAGGCGCATCACGTCGTCGAGCGACTTCCGGTTACGCGTCTGCGCGCGGATCGCGAGGTCGAACGCGAGCGCCACGAGCGAGCCCTTCGTGTAATAGCTGACGATCGCATTGGTCGCGTTCTCGTCCTGACGGTAGTACTTGATCCACGCGTCGAACGAACTTTCCGCGACGCTCTGCTTGAGCCGGCCCGTGCCGCGCAGCACGCCGCCGATCGTGCGGCCGAGCGCCGCGAAATATTCGTCCTGCGACATCAGCCCGCTGCGGACCAGCATCAGGTCGTCGTAATACGACGTGAAGCCTTCGAACAGCCACAGCAGCGACGTGTAGTTCTCGCGCGCGAGGTCGTACGGCACGAACGCCGCCGGCTTGATGCGCTTCACGTTCCACGTGTGGAAATACTCGTGGCTGCAGAGGCCGAGATACGTGCGATAGCCTTCCGTCGTTTCCGGCCGCCCCTTCACCGGCAGATCGGTCCGGTTACAGATCAGCGCGGTCGACGCGCGATGCTCGAGGCCGCCGTAGCCGTCGCTGACCGCGAGCGTCATGAACACGTAGCGATCCATCGGCGCCTTCTTCGACTTCGGCTCGAACAGCGCGATCTGCGCTTCGCACACGCGTTTCAGGTCGGTACGCAGCCGCTCCAGGTCGAGCTGCGTCACGCGCCCGGCGATCACGATGTCGTGCGGCACGCCGTGCGCGTCGAAGGTCGCGAGCGCGAATTCGCCGATCGTCACCGGATGGTCGGACAGTTCGTCATAGTTCGCCGCGCGATACGCGCCGAAACCGTAGCGCTTCGTCCCGCTCGCCTCGGGCAGCGCGGTGCCGACCCGCCACGTGCGGAACGCCGCGCCGGCCGGTTTCGCGATGTCGACTTCGCACGGCGCGTCCTCCCGGCCGGCGACGCTCAGGAACACGGCCGTCGCGTTGAAGAAGCCGCCCGACTCGTCGAGATACGCGGAGCGCACCGACAGGTCCCACGCGTAGACGTCGTAGCGCAGCGTCAGCGCGCCGGTCACGGGCGCGGCCTGCCACGTGTGCTTGTCGGTCTTCGCGATGCGCACCTTGCGGCCCGCGTCGTTGAACGCGCGCAGCGTCACGATGTTGCGCGCGAACTCGCGCACGAGGTAGCTGCCCGGAATCCATACCGGCAGCGAGAAACGCTGGCCTTCGGGATCGGGATCGGCAACCGTCACCGTCACTTCGAACAAGTGCGCGGCAAGATCTTTCGGGACAATCGAATAGCGGATCGGCTGAGTCATCGTGGCAATCGGTCGGGGCGGGCGAAAACGAAGAGAGGCGCCGGCAGATCATGCGGGCGCCCCTCGCTGGCCGGGCCGTGCGCCCGGCGTGCGCTCGGTTACTTGCTCGAGGCGAGCGCCTGGTTGAGCTGGTCGGCCGATACCGCGCCCGGCAGGCGGCGGCCGTCCGGCAGGAAGATCGTCGGCGTGCCGGTGACGTTCATGCCGCGGCCGAGCGCGAGGTTCTTGTCGAGCGCGGTGGTGTCGCAGGTACCGGCGCCGGACGGCGCGCGGTGGTCGAGCATCCAGCTTTCCCACGTTTTCGCGCGGTCGGTCGCACACCAGATCGCCTTCGACTTCACGGTCGAATCCGGCGACAGCACCGGGTACAGGAACGTGTAGACGGTCACGTTGTCGATCGACTGCAGCGTCGTCTCGAGCTTCTTGCAGTACGGGCAGTTCGGATCGGAGAACACCGCGATCTTGCGGGCGCCGTTGCCCTTGACGACCTTGATCGCATTCGCGAACGGCAGGCTCGCGAAGTCGATCTTGTTGATTTCGGACAGACGGGCGTCGGTCAGGTTCTTGTGCGTCCTGGCGTCGACGAGATCGCCGAGCAGTACGTAGTCGCCGGCCGCGTCGCTATAGATGATCTGCGAGCCGAGGTTCACTTCGTAAAGGCCTGCCACCGGCGATTTCGACACGCTCTTGATCGGCGCGTCGTTGCCGAGACGGGCTTGCAGCGTGGCCTTCAGCTTGTCGGTGGTCTGGTCGGCCTGCGCGGTGCAGCCAAGCGTCGCCATCGTGACGGCCAGCGCCAGCGACGCGATGCGGATCGTTTTTTTCATTGAAATCTTCCTTCAGCTCAATCGGAGTGCACGGCACAGTGTACGCCGTAACGGAACCGTCTCCGACCGGCGCGGCGGCGGAAGGTTCGTTCAGCCGAGCGCGGCCGACACGAGCCAGCGCTTCACGAGCGGCTGCGCGCCGACGAACGCCATGCCCGCATTGCGCACGGCCTTCGCGAGCGAGCCCGGCACCGCGAACAGCCGCTGCAGGCCGTCGGTCGCGACCATCAGCCCGCGGATGTCCTCGCGGCGCGAACGCTCGTAGCGGCGCAGCAGCACCGTATCGCCGAGATTGCGGAAGCTTTCCTTGCCCGCGATCGCGTCGACGAGCGCCGCGACGTCGCGCAGCCCGAGGTTCATCCCCTGCCCCGCGAGCGGGTGGATCAGGTGCGCGGCATCGCCGACCAGCGCGACGCGCGGCGCGATCAGCTTGTCGACCGTCTGCAGCGCCAGCGGGAAGCCGGCGGCCGGCGTCACGCATTCGAGCGTGCCGACCTGGCCGTGCGACACGCGTTCGACCTCGGCCGCGAGCTGCGCCGGATCGAGTGCGAGCAGTGCGTCCGCGTGCGCAGTGTGCGCGGACCACACGAGCGACACGTGGCCGTCCGGCAGCGGCAGCAGCGCGACGATCTCGCCTTCCCGGAACCACTGCCAGGCCGTCTCGCGGTGCGGCAGCGACGCCTTGAAGTTCGCGACGACGCCCGTCTGCCGGTAGTCGCGCCGCTCTACCCTGGCCCCCATTTGGGAACGCACCCACGAATGCGCGCCGTCCGCGCCGACGACGAGATCCGCTTCGAGCACCTGCCCCGACGACAGCGTGAGCACGGCCGCGTCGTCGCGCACGTCGAAGCCCTGCGCACGCGCGTCGAACCACGTGAGGTTCGGCTGGAATCGCAGCGCGGCGTCGAGCGATGCCTCGACCAGCGACGATTCGGCGATCCATGCGAGCTGCGGCACGGACGCCTGATAGGCGGAGAAATGCAGTTCGGCATGCGCATCGCCATACACGCGCATGTCGTACACCGGCGCGAGCCGGCCGTGGTCGAGCGCCTGCCAGACCCGCAGCCGCTCGAGCAACGCCTGCGAACTGGACGACAGCGCGTAGACACGCGTATCGAACGCGAGATCCGCGGGGCGCGGCGTGGCCGGCTGGGCGAGCAAGGCTGTCTTGTAGCCGGACTGGGTCAGCGCGAGCGCGGCCGTCTTGCCGACGAGCCCGCCGCCGACCACGGCGACGTCGAAGGTGTGGTGGGCAGTCATGGCGGGCATTATAGCCGCGGGGCCAAACCCTTACGCGGCCGGACTTTGCGGGAAATCAGCAGAACCGCGGGCCGGTGCGCCGACGCGGCGGCCCGCCGCATCGGCCGTTCGGCGCCCAGCCCGGAATCCGGGGCGCCGGCACGGTACAATAGCGTTTTTGACCGTCGGCCCGCCGCGCTCCACGCGCCGGCCGCCCTTTTTTCCCGCGCCGCCGTGCCCTGTCCGGCCGCGCCGCCTCACCCGTCCGAAGGATTCCATGAGTCTCAAATGCGGCATCGTCGGCTTGCCCAACGTCGGCAAGTCCACCCTGTTCAATGCGCTGACCAAGGCCGGCATCGCCGCCGAGAACTATCCGTTCTGCACGATCGAGCCGAACGTCGGCATCGTCGAAGTGCCGGATACGCGCCTGAAGGCGCTCTCCGAGATCGTCAAGCCGGAGCGCGTCGTGCCGGCCGTCGTCGAATTCGTCGACATCGCGGGCCTCGTCGCGGGCGCGAGCAAGGGTGAAGGCCTCGGCAACCAGTTCCTCGCGAACATCCGCGAAACCGACGCGATCACGCACGTCGTGCGCTGCTTCGAGGACGAGAACGTCATTCACGTCGCCGGCAAGGTCAGCCCGATCGACGACATCGAAGTGATCAACACGGAACTGGCGCTCGCCGACCTCGGCACCATCGAAAAGGCGCTCACGCGCTATTCGAAGGCGGCGAAGTCGGGCAACGACAAGGAAGCGGCGAAGCTCGTCGCGGTGCTCGAGAAGGTGCGCGCGCAGCTCGACCAGGGCAAGGCCGTGCGCGGCCTCGCGCTGTCGGACGACGAGCAGGCGCTGATCAAGCCGTTCTGCCTGATCACCGCGAAGCCGGCGATGTACGTCGCCAACGTGAAGGACGACGGTTTCGAGAACAACCCGCACCTCGAGGCGGTGCGCAAGTACGCGGAAAGCGAAAACGCGCCGGTGGTCGCCGTGTGCGCGGCAATCGAAGCGGAAATCGCCGATCTCGACGACGCGGACAAGGAAGCCTTCCTCGCCGACATGGGCATGGAAGAGCCGGGCCTCGACCGCGTGATCCGCGCGGGCTTCAAGCTGCTCGGCCTGCAGACCTACTTCACCGCGGGCGTGAAGGAAGTGCGCGCGTGGACGATCCACATCGGCGATACGGCACCGCAGGCGGCCGGCGTGATCCACACCGACTTCGAGCGCGGCTTCATCCGTGCGCAGACGATCGCGTTCGACGACTTCGTCGCGTACAAGGGCGAGCAAGGCGCGAAGGAAGCCGGCAAGATGCGCGCGGAAGGGAAGGAATATGTCGTGCACGATGGCGACGTGATGAACTTCCTGTTCAACGTCTGAGCGTTGCTGTCGCATCGAGCGTAAAAAAGCCCGCTGAATGCGGGCTTTTTCTTTTCGATGGCGGAAGACCGACTCATTCCCGACCGACGACCTTCAGCGTCCCGGACATATGCAGGAACTGTCCGTCCTTCATCGCGATGTTCGTATCCACCGCGCCGCGTTCGAAATCCTCGACGTGCACGACGTTCGAGCCGGTGGACGGCTCATGCCAGTACACCATGTACACCTGCGGACGGACCTCGCGCGCCGTGTACTGCACCGTATCCGTCACGCCCTTGAATTGGCCGGCCGTGCCGACGAACGACATCGTCTTGTCGTCCTTGAAGTTCAGGTCGAACGCGGTAGCGCCGAACTGCACGCGCACCGTCTTGCCCGCCGCGGGGAACGGCGCCGGCGCGGGCCACTGCATCTCGCCCTTGGCAACCTTCGCGCTCAGCTCGAGCGACGACTTCTCGCCGAGATCCGGGTAGCGCGCCTCCATCGCCGCGATCAGCGTCGTCGAATCCTTCGCGCGCACCGCTTCCTGGTCGAACGCCTTGACGTAATTCCGCGTGAACGCGACGCCCGTGGTGAACGGTTGGCTGCCGTCGCGGTTCGGCAGGAAGTGGCCGGGCACGACGCGCGCCGGCTTCAGCGCATCGATCCGGTCGAGCGTCGCCAGCCAGTTCGCGTGCGACAGCGGTGTCTGCGTGTCGGCCATCCAGACATGAATGTTCGCGGCGACCGGGATGCCACCGACCACGGTCCGCACGGAAGGAATCCATACGAACGTGCGATCGGGCGCCGGGCCGTCGAGCCCGACGATGCGCAGCGGCTCGCCATCGACGCGCAGCGTATTGCCGTCGAGCGGCTGCGGCACGATCACCGAAGTCGGCGCGTTGTCCTTCAGGATCTGGCCCCAGTAGGCAAGCTTGCCGTCCTTGCTGGCCTCGATCGCGGCGACGGTCTGCGGCGTCGCGACGATCTTCGCATCCGGGAACGCCGCGTGAATCGTTTCCAGCCCGAAGTAATAGTCGGGATCGCTGTGGCTCACGTAGACGGCCTTGAGCGTCTTGCCGCTCGCCTTGATCCGGCTCACCAGCGCCTGAGCGTCGTTGCGCTGGAACTGCGCGTCGATCAGGATCGCCTCCGTTTTGCCCGAAACGATTTCGGACGAAACCGGGAAGATGGCATGCGCGCCCGGATTGTAGACATCGACGGTCAACGGGGCGGCGATGCTCGCGGATGCGGCGCCGAGTAGTGCAGTCGCCGCGAATGCGGAAGAAAACAGATGACGGATCGACATGGTCGGGCTCTTGATTGGTTGTGAGTGCCCGTAGAATAAATGAAACTATTTCAGTAACAAATAACCCATTTATCGATGGCCTATTTCCCAACAGGAACGAATCGATCTCGACGCGGCCGTCTGAGCGGACGCCGGTCGGGCCGTTGCCCGGTAATCCTTGATGAACAAAAAAAGCCCGGCCGGCATACGCCGGTCGGGCCACGATACTTCCGGGCTGTATCACTCAGGTGCTATCGCATCCGGCCGCTCGCGCGCTCACGTCGCCGACACCCGCCGCCCCGCGTTCGCCTGCGCATCGCGCCCGCGCTTGTTCAGCCACGACGCCAGCAGCACGATCGACGCCAGCACGGCCGTCGCGCCGACTTCCATCCGGTGCTCCTCGCTGACGAACATCACGGTCAGCGTGCCGCAGATGAACAGGATCACGGCCCACGTGAGCCACGGGAACAGCCACATCCGCAGCGTCAGGTCGGCGCCGCCCGCTTCGAGCGTCTTGCGCATCCGCAACTGCGAGATCGCGATCACGAGATACACGAGCAGCGCGATCGCGCCCGACGTCGCCAGCAGGAAGCTAAACACCTGTTCCGGCATCAGGTAGTTCGCGATCACGGTCAGGAACCCGAACGCGGTCGACGCCAGCACGGCCGCGCGCGGCGTGCCGGTCGAATCGGTGCGATGCAGGAAGGCCGGCGCGTCCTTGCGCCTGGACAGCGAGAACAGCATCCGCGACGCCGTGTACAACGCCGAATTCAGGCAGCTCGCGACCGACACGAGCACGATCACGTCGATGATCGCCTTCGCGTTCGGCACGCCGATCAGTTCCATCGCGCGCTGATACGAGCCGTGCTTCGGCAGCAGCGGATCGTTCCACGGCACGATGGCCGCGACGACGAGGATCGAGCCGAGATAGAACAGCGTGATACGCCAGATCACGGAGTTCGTCGCGCGCACGATCTGGCGTTGCGGGTTGTCCGATTCGGCGGCCGCGATCGTCACGATCTCGGTGCCGAGGAACGAGAACATCGTCGTCAGCATCGCCGCGAGCACCGCGCTCGCGCCGTGCGGCATGAAGCCGTCGTGCACGAACAGGTTCGACACGCCCGACACGGCCGGCGCGGGGATGATGCCGACGATCGCCGCGCCGCCAATGCACAGGAACACGACGATCGCGACGACCTTGATCAGCGCGAACCAGAATTCGAATTCGCCGTAGTTCTTGACGGAGAAGAGGTTGGTGACGGTGAGCAGCAGCGTGATGCCGAGCGCGAAGATCCACGTCGCGATGCCCGGGAACCACGCATTGAGGATGGTCGCGGCGGCGGTCGCCTCGATCGGGATCACGAGCACCCAGAACCACCAGTACAGCCAGCCGATCGTGAAGCCGGCCCAGTGGCCGATCGCGCGATCGGCATAGGTCGAGAACGATCCGCTGTCCGGATGCGCGACGGCCATTTCGCCGAGCATGCGCATCACCAGCACGACCAGCACGCCCGCGATCGCATACGCGAGTATCGATGCCGGCCCGGCTTCCGCGATCGCGTGGCCGGAGCCGACGAACAAGCCCGCGCCGATGACGCCGGCAATCGACATCATCGTCACGTGACGCTGCTTCAGGCCAGTGCCGAGGCCTGTGTTGCTTCCACTCATCTGTCTCTCTCCAAAAAACGGTTCCGGTACGACCGGTGTCGCGTGAAGGCGGCGCGGGGAGTTGTCGTTGTCGAATCCGGCTGCGGCCGCGCGTGCGATCGCACGCGGGCACGAGGCCGGACCGGGCCGTTCCGGTCGGGTCGTCCGCGCAGTCTGCGAGCTGCGGGTGCGATGCGGCGCGCCGGGCGCCGGCGCATCGCGTACGCCCGTTCCGTCGGCTGTCGTCAGCCGCCTTCGAAGCGAAGGAGTGTAAGCATCAAACGGTTCGTCACTAAGAACCAATTGAAGAATTTCGATGGAACCACTCGTTGCATCGATACGAACCGATGCAACGCTTGATCCGGTTCGGCGGCGGCTCGTGCGCCGCGCGCGCCGCTCAGTTCGCGTCGCGGACGGTTTCGTCCCGCCACTTCGCCGGCACGCGTGCGTGCCATTCTCGCAGAAGCAGGTTTTTCACGGCGTCGGGATGCGCGGCCGACAGGCGCACCAGCACGATCGGCCAACCGACATAGTGATCGGTCACGTAATACACGTCGGGCGCCGATTCGATCAGCCATGCGCGCTCGTCGGGGCCGACGCCCTTCACGACGAGCGTGTCGCCGTCCTCGCGCAGCCGCGCGAGCACTTTGCCCTTCACCTTGAGCGCGGGCGTGCCGTACGACGTGCCTTCCTCGACGCCGCGCCACGCCAATGCGATCTGCCGGACTTCGTCGAATGTCACGATGCCTCCCTGACCATGCGTCGATGGTTGACGGTCCGGCCATCCTATCGCGAACCGCGCGACGCGCCCAGCGGACGGCGTTATCCGCCGGCCGCGCGCGCGGCGGCCGGCGCACGCCCGGTGGTCGCGACGATCGCGAACGCGATCGCATTCGCGGCGGCGCTCGCGAGGATCGGCACGAGGTAGCCGCCGCCGGCATCGTAGACGAAGCCGGCGGCGGCCGGCCCGATCAGCGTGCCGAACGCGACGCTCGTGTACAGGATGCCGATGATCGCGCTCACGTTGCGGCCGCCGAAATAGTCCATCACGACCGCCGGCAGCACGGCGACCCAACCGCCGTAGAACACGCCGAACACGAGCGCGAACGCAGCGAGCGTCGCGACGGTGCCGGCGCCCGCCCACCCGACCAGCGCGACGGCCATGCCGGCGAACATCGCGAGCAGCGACGCGCGGCGGCCGAAGCGGTCGGCAAGGCCGCCGAGGAAGAAGCGACCGGCCGTGCTGCCCACGCCGATCGCGCCGAGCAGCAGCACGGCCGTCGACGGCGCGACGCCGTGATCGAGCGCATACGGCACGAGGTGAACGAACGGGACGAACACACCGAACGAGCAGACGAGGCAGGCCGCATAGAGACTCGCGAACGGCCGCGACGTGACGGCTTCGCGCACCGTCGCGCCGGCATGCACGTTCGCGCCGGTCGATGCAGCGGCGGCATTCCGGCTGCCCTCGCCGGCGACATCGCCGTCCGGCAGCCATCCGCGCCTGCGCGGGTCGTTCTCGATCAGCAGCGACATGCCGGCTCCCAGCACGAGCGCGATCGCGGCCAGCGTGAAATACGCACCGCGCCAGCCGACCTGCGCGATCAGCGCGGACGCGAGCGGCGGCATCGCCAGCGTGCCGACGCCGATCCCCGCGACCGCGAGCCCCGATGCGAACCCGCGCCGGCGCACGAACCAGCGCTGCACCGCGCCGACGGCCGGCACGTACGCGCAACCGACGCCGAGCCCGACACCGAGCCCGTACGCGACATAGACCTGCAGCAGCGTATGCGCGGCGCCGGCGGCCGCGAGCCCCGCGCCGGTCAGCAGCATCCCGGCGACGGCGAGCCGCCGCGAGCCGAAACGATCGGCCAGCGGCCCGCTGACGATGCCGAAGCCGAAGTACAGGAAGCCGGCGAGCGAGAACACGAGCGAGATCTGGCCGCGCGACGCGGCGAAATCCCGCTGCAGCGACTCGACGAACGCGCTGAACGTATACGCGCTGCCGAACCCGACGAACGTGACGGCGAACGCGGCCGCCACCACGTACCAGCCGTAGAAAAGGCGCGAGGTGCCCGGGCGGTTCATGACGATGCTCCTTTCGGGTTCCACCGGCTGCCGGGCGGCATCCGGATTGCCCCGTGGATATAGTTGAACTATGTTGATCGCATCGGCCGCCGACAGGCGGCCGCGCAACAGGCGATCCGATGTGTCGACGTTACTCGCGCGTACGCGTCGCCTCAAACCATATTTCGTCGGCCTTTCGCTTTAGAAAAACTGAATGAATCGTTCCCGCCTGCCGCCGCTCAACGCGTTGCGCGCCTTCGAAGCCGCCGCCCGCCACCTGTCGGTGAAGTCGGCGGCCGAGGAACTGTCGGTCACGCCCGGCGCGGTGAGCCAGATGATCCGCACGCTCGAGACCCACCTCGGCGTGCAACTGTTCGAGCGCGTGAACCGCGGGATCCTGCTGACGGCCGCCGGCCGCGACTACCTGCCGCCCGTGCGCAACGCGTTCCGGCAGATCGCCGACGCGTCGCAGCGCGTGTCGGGCGCCGCCGACAGCGGCGTGCTGACGGTGAGCGTCACGCCGTTCTTCGCGTCCGCGTGGCTCGTCCCGCGCCTCGCGCAGTTCCGCCAAGCCAGCCCCGACGTCGACCTGCAGGTCGTGACGAGCCATGCGCTCGCGGATTTCTCGCGCGACGGTGTCGACGTCGCGATCCGCCACGGTCTCGGGCGCTACGTCGGGCTGTGCAGCGAACGGCTGCTGACGGTCGAAATCGTCGCGCTCGCGTCGCCCGACCTCGTCGCGCGGCTCGGCATGCCGGCGACGCCGGCCGAGCTCGTCGGCTGGCCGCAACTGCACGACGCCGAACGCAAGGGCTGGCACATCTGGTTCGGCGCGCAGCGGATCGACGATTTCGGCCCGCCGCGCGGCCCTGCGTTCGACGACTCGGGCCTGCTGCTGCAGGCGATCGTCGCCGGCCAGGGCGCCGGGCTGCTGCCGGCCGCGATGGTGCGCGGCGAGCTGGCGAGCGGCCGGCTCGTGCAGCTTGCCGATGCCGCATGGCTCGACGATTTCGCGTACTACCTCGTGTATCCGCCGCATCACGCGGAACGGCCGAAGGTTGCCGCGTTCCGCCGGTGGATTCTCGACGCCGCGCAGGCCGACGGCGCGGCGTCGATGTCCGGCGCGGCGTAGCGTCGCGCGGGTACACGGCGCCGATCCGCTAACATGCGGCGCGGGCCACCGGCCCGGCATCGACGACAACGACGACAACGACGACAAGTAACATAACGAGAGAGACCATGCGTGCCCTGCTCCATCGCGCGACCCATGCCGCGGCCCTGTCCGCGACCCTGTCCGCCGCGCTCTTCGTCGCGGGCGCCGCGTTGCCCGCTTCCGCGCACGCGTATCGCGCGCCGCCCGGCTACGGCAACGAAGCCGATCTCGACCGTCACGACACGTATCGCAACCGCGACGGCGAAACCGTGCATGCGCCCGCGCATTCGAAATCGGGCCGCGTGCCGGACGGCGCGAGCGCGCGTTGCCGCGACGGCACGTACAGCTTCAGCCGGCACCGGCGCGGCACCTGCTCGCGGCACGGGGGCGTCGCCGCATGGCTGTGAGCGCGGGTCGGCCGAATGGCCTGCACCGCGCCAGCGGCAACCGGCGGCGCAGTACAATACGCGCTCGCACCGCCGCGCCCCGCGCGGCACGCTCCGTACCGAATCTCCCGACGCCGCCACGCCCGCGCGCTGCGCGGCAGTCTCAACCACTTCTGACTTTCACACCGAAATGGCCCAATACGTTTTCACGATGAACCGGGTCGGCAAGATCGTGCCGCCCAAGCGCCAGATCCTGAAGGACATCTCGCTGTCGTTCTTTCCCGGCGCGAAGATCGGCGTGCTCGGCCTGAACGGCTCGGGCAAGTCGACGCTGATCCGCATCATGGCGGGCATCGACAAGGACATCGAAGGCGAAGCGACGCCGATGCCGAACCTGAACATCGGCTACCTGCCGCAGGAGCCGCAGCTCGATCCGACGAAGACCGTGCGCGAAGCCGTCGAGGAAGGCCTCGGCGACCTGTTCCAGGCGAACAAGAAGCTGGAAGAAATCTACGCTGCGTATGCCGAGCCGGACGCCGACTTCGACGCGCTCGCGGCCGAGCAGGCGAAATACGAGGCGATCCTTGCGTCGAGCGACGGCGGCAGCCCCGAGCAGCAGCTCGAAGTGGCCGCCGACGCGCTGCGCCTGCCGGCATGGGACGCGAAGATCGAGCACCTGTCGGGCGGCGAAAAGCGCCGCGTCGCACTGTGCAAGCTGCTGCTCGAAAAACCCGACATGCTGCTGCTCGACGAGCCGACCAACCACCTCGACGCCGAATCGGTCGACTGGCTCGAGCAGTTCCTGGTGCGCTTCCCGGGCACCGTCGTCGCCGTCACGCACGATCGCTACTTCCTCGACAACGCGGCCGAGTGGATTCTCGAACTCGACCGCGGCCACGGCATTCCGTGGAAGGGCAACTACAGCAGCTGGCTCGACCAGAAGGAAGAGCGCCTGAAGCAGGAAGAAGCGTCGGAATCCGCGCGCCAGAAGGCGATCAAGAAGGAACTGGAGTGGGTGCGCCAGAATCCGAAGGGCCGCCAGGCGAAGTCGAAGGCGCGTATCGCGCGCTTCGAGGAGCTGAGCAGCCAGGAATACCAGAAGCGCAACGAAACGCAGGAAATCTTCATTCCGGCCGGCGAGCGCCTCGGCAACGAAGTGATCGAGTTCAAGAACGTCAGCAAGTCGTTCGGCGACCGCCTGCTGATCGACAACCTGAGCTTCAAGATCCCGGCCGGCGCGATCGTCGGCATCATCGGCCCGAACGGCGCCGGCAAGTCGACGCTGTTCAAGATGCTGACCGGCAAGGAACAGCCGGATTCGGGCGAAGTCGTGATGGGCCCGACGGTGAAGCTCGCGTACGTCGACCAGAGCCGCGACGCGCTCGACGGTTCGAAGACCGTGTTCGAGGAAATCTCGGGCGGCGCCGACGTGCTGACGGTCGGCAAGTACGAAACGCCGTCGCGCGCGTACATCGGCCGCTTCAACTTCAAGGGCGGCGACCAGCAGAAGATCGTCGGCAACCTGTCCGGCGGCGAACGCGGCCGCCTGCACCTCGCGAAGACGCTGATCTCGGGCGGCAACGTGCTGCTGCTGGACGAACCGTCGAACGACCTCGACGTCGAGACGCTGCGCGCGCTGGAAGACGCACTGCTCGAATTCGCGGGCTCGGTGATGGTGATCTCGCACGATCGCTGGTTCCTCGACCGGATCGCGACGCACATCCTCGCGTTCGAAGGCGATTCGCAGGTCACGTTCTTCGACGGCAACTACCAGGAGTACGAAGCCGACAAGCGTGCGCGCCTCGGCGAGGAAGCCGCGAAGCCGAAGCGCCTGCGCTACAAGCCGATCAGCCGCTGACCGGCACGGCCCGGGCGCCCGGTGCCGCGATCGCGCGGCGCCGGATGCCGAAAGCGGCCGCATCCGGAACGGCACGACGAAAGAGCGAGCCCTTGGCTCGCTTTTTTTCGCCCGACGTTCGCCCCGCCGCTTACGCGAGCGCGCCCAGCTCGCGCAGCCGCGCCTCGGTCGTCGCCGCGCTCGTATGATGAATGCCGTGCCAGCCGAGCGCCGTCGCAGCCGCGGCGTTCTTCGCGTTGTCGTCGATGAACACGAGCTCGTGCGGCGCGATGCCGGGCAGGTGCGGATCGATCCGCGCATGCATCTCGCGGTAGATCGCCGGATCGGGTTTCACGAGCTTCACGCGGCCCGACACGACGATGTCCTTGAACCGGCGCAGCACCGGGAAGTTGTCCCATGCATACGGAAACGTCTGCGCGGACCAGTTCGTCAGCCCGAACAGCGGCATCCCCTGCGCGTCCAGCCGGTCGACGAGGGCCGCGCCCTCTTCGAGCACGCCGCCGATCATCTCGTGCCAGCGCGCGTAGAACGCGCGGATCAGCGCTTCGTGCTCCGGAAACTGCGCGACGAGTTCGGCCGTGCCTTCCTCGATCGTCTGCCCGCCGTCCTGACGGACCACCCAGTCCATCGCGCACACGTGCGTGAGGAACCAGCGGCGCTCGGCGGCGTCGGGAATCAGTTCGCGGTAAAGGTACTCGGGGCTCCAGTCGATCAGCACGCCGCCGAAATCGAACACCACGGCCTTGATCGTCATGCGAACTCCGTGGCGAGCACGTCTGCGAGCGGACGCGGCGTCACCGCGTTACCCGACAGCGAATTGTTGTTCCAGACGAAGTGATGATGCGCGACGATCTGCGCCGCCGACAGGTGGGCGCGCTCGTTCGTCGTATGCAGATCGGACACGACGGTGGTCCGGTAGCCGAGCAGCGCGGCACGGCGCGCGGCCGAATCGACGCAGAACTCGGTCGCATAGCCGCAGATCAGCACCGAGCGGATGCCGTGGCGATCGAGCTGCGCCGCGAGCGGCGTGTCGTGGAACGCGTCGCTCGCCTGCTTGCGCACGCGCCAGTCGTCGCGGCCGACGACCAGCCCCGCATGCAGTTCCCAGCCCGGCGTGCCGGGCACGATGTCGTCGTCCGCGTCGCCGTCGTGCTGCACGAAGCACACCGACGCGTTCGCCGCGCGCGCTGCCGCCGTCAACCGGTTGATGCCCGACACCACGTCGTCGAGCCGGTATGCGGGCTGCGCCCGCTCCACCAGCCCGCGCTGCATGTCGATCACGATCACCGCAGTGTCCGCCATGACTTGCCCTCGCTGTGATTGTTCCGCCGTCGTGCGGCCGCTATCCGGCCGCCCTCCGGCCATTACCGCGCGTTGCGTCAGATCGGCTGCGTGCGCGCATCGAGCCACGCCTTCGCGTCGCCGCTCAGGTGCCGGCCGACACGCTCGCGCACCGTCGCGTGATACGTGTTCAGCCACGCGCGCTCTTCATCGTGCAGCATCTCGATCAGCACGCAGCGCGTGTCGATCGGGCACAGCGTCAACGTCTCGAACGCGAGGAAATCGCCGAATTCCGTCTGCCCGGCCGCACGGTTCACGACCAGGTTCTCGATCCGGACGCCCCACTGGCCCGGACGGTACACGCCCGGCTCGATCGACGTGATCATGCCCTCTTCCATCGCCGTGTACGGCTCGGCCGGCGCGTAGTGCGAGATGACCTGCGGACCTTCGTGCACGTTCAGGAAGTACCCGACGCCATGCCCGGTGCCGTGGCCGTAGTCGAGCCCGGCCGCCCACATCGGCGCACGCGCGATCGCGTCGAGCATCGGCGAGCGGATGCCGCGCGGGAAGCGAGCGCGCGACAGCGCCATCATCGATTTCAGCACGATCGTGAAATCGCGCCGCTGCAGGTCGCTGACGGTGCCGACCGGCACGACGCGCGTGATGTCGGTCGTGCCCGTCATGTACTGGCCGCCCGAATCGATCAGCAGCAGCCCGTCGCCGGCGATCGTCGCGTGCGACTCGCGCGTCGCGTGGTAGTGCGGCATCGCGCCGTTCGCGTTGAAGCCGGCGATCGTCGCGAAGCTCGCCGACACGTAGCCGGGGCGGCGGGCGCGCGCGGCCGTGAGCTGTTCCTCGATCGTCAGCTCGGTGATCGTCTCGCGATTGACGGCCTGTTCGAACCACGCGAAGAACTCCGCGAGCGCGGCGCCGTCATGCTCCATCGTCACGCGTACGTGCTCGATCTCGGCGGACGTCTTGCGCGACTTCGCGAACGTCGACGGATTCACGGCCTCGACGAGCTTCACGCCGGCCGGCACGGCCTCGAGCGTGCCGAACGTCACGCGGCGCGGGTCGATCAGCAGCGTCGCGCCGTCGGGCAGCGCCGCGAGCGACGCACGCGCGGCGTCGTAGGCACGGACGTCGACGCCATCCTGCGCGAGCGACGCGGCCAGCGCCGGCGGCACCTTGCCGTCGGCGACGAACAGCGTCGCGCGATCGGTGCCGATCATTGCGTGCGCAACGAACACCGGATTGAAGTTGACGTCGGCGCCGCGCAGGTTGAACAGCCACGCGAGATCGTCGAGCGTCGACACGAAGTGCCATTGCGCGCCCTGCGCGTGCATCGCGCGGCGCACGTCGGCGAGCTTGCTCGCGCGGGTCGTGTCGGCCTGCGGCGCGACGTGCTCGAATACCGCATGGCCGGGCAGCCCCGGCCGCTCGGGCCAGATCGCGTCGAGCAGGTCGACGTCGGTACGCAGCGCGATGCCGCGCGCACTCAGCGCGGCCGTCAACCCGCGCGCGGCCGCGACGCCGAGCACGGCGCCGTCGACCCCGACCGTCGCGCCGGCCGCCACGTTCCGCGCGAGCCAGTCGACGTGCGGTGCGCTCTGCTGCCCGCCCGTCATCTTCATCAACTGCACGCCCGTGCCCGCCAGTTCGGCATCGGCCTGCACCCAGTAGCGGCTGTCGACCCACAGCCCCGCGAAATCCGCGGTCACGACCAGCGTGCCGACCGAGCCCGTGAAGCCGGACAGCCAGCGGCGCGCCTGCCAGCGCTCGGGCAGGTATTCGGACAAGTGGGGGTCGGCGGACGGCACGAGATAGGCGGCCAGATTCTCGCGGGCCATCGCGTCGCGCAGCAGCGCGAGACGGGCCGGCACCGGCGAGACTTCGGGGAGACGGGCATTCATGATTTCACCTGAGAGCATTCAGCGACGGGCCGACAGCGCGACCGTCACGGCTACGGCGAGGAACGCGACGCCGGTGCAGACCGGCCATTCGAGCGTCTCGCCATCGTAAAACAGTCCCGAGAGATTGCCGACCATGCGGGCGGCGGCCGCGCCCACGATGCCGACGAGCACCGCGATCCACCACGCCGGCCGGCCCGTGCGCCGCAGCGGATGCAGCCAGCGGCCGAACAGCCCGACGGCCGCTCCCAGGACAAGGATTCCAAACCAGTTCATTCAACGCCTTCTATAAATTCAGATTCGTCCCATAGGCGTGAACGCTGCCAGCGGCTAGCATCGATTCATCCATCGAACCCGAGACCAGCCGGGCGCCGCGAACATTCGAGTGTAGGGGCCGACTCGACGTTATGGCAAGCGCACACCGGCTGCCGTATTGAAGAAATCCTCATGCGAATCGCTCTGATCGATCCGGAATCGCGCCATACCGCACTCCTGAACCGCCTGCTCTTCGCGGGCGGTCACGTGTGCCATGCGTTTTCGTCCAGCACCGCATTCTTCCAGTGGCTCGCTGCCGACAACACCTGCGACATGCTGGTCACCGGCCACTGGGCCGGCGACCAGCCGGCGCAGGAAGTCATCCCGCGCGCGCAGGCGGTCCTGCCCGGGTTGCCGGCCATCGCGGTGATGCAGTCGGCGCGCGAAAGCGAAATCGTGTCGTGCCTGCACGCCGGCGCCGACGATTGCCTCGTGCGCCCGGTGAGCGGGCCCGAGCTGCTCGCGCGCGTCAATGCACTGAGCCGGCGCGCCGGCGTACGGCGGGCGCCCACCCGCTCGCGCGAAATGTATGGCGAATACGCGTTCGACGCCACGCATTGCCTCGTGCGTTTCGGCGACGCAATCGTTTCACTCACGCCGAAAGAGTTCCGTTTCGCACAATTGCTGTTCACGAACCTGTCGCGGCCCGTGTCGCGCGCGCACATCCTGGAAACGGTATGGGCACGCCGCCGCGACATGAAGTCGCGCACGCTCGACACGCACGCGTCCCGGCTGCGCAGCAAATTGCAGTTGCTACCGGAGCGCGGCTACCAGCTGTTGCCGCTCTACGGCTTCGGCTATCAGCTCGACCGCGTACCGATCGAGCCCCCAAATTCCCGGCCGCGCCACGCCGATGCCCGGTATGCGGCGAGTGAGGAAATCGCCGAAACGCTATAATATGGGGCTAAACGATAGCCCTCGATATGCAACTCCTCACGATCGGAATCAATCACCACACTGCGCCTGTCGCCCTGCGCGAACGCGTGGCGTTTCCGCTCGAGCAGATCAAGCCGGCTCTCGTTACGTTCAAGAACGTGTTTCTCGGCCCGCAGGCGCCCAATACGCCCGAAGCGGCGATCCTCTCCACCTGCAACCGCACCGAACTGTATTGCGCGACCGATGATCGCGCGGCCCGCGAAGGCGCGATCCGCTGGTTGTCGGAGTATCACCGGATTCCGGTCGACGAGCTCGCGCCGCACGTCTATGCGCTGCCGCAGTCCGAAGCGGTCCGACACGCGTTCCGCGTCGCCTCCGGCCTCGATTCGATGGTGCTCGGCGAAACCCAGATTCTGGGCCAGATGAAGGATGCCGTTCGCACCGCGACGGAAGCCGGCGCGCTCGGCACCTATCTGAATCAGTTGTTCCAGCGCACGTTCGCGGTCGCGAAGGAAGTGCGCGGCACGACCGAAATCGGCACGCAGTCGGTGTCGATGGCCGCCGCCGCGGTTCGCCTCGCGCAGCGGATCTTCGAAAAGGTGTCGGATCAGCGCGTGTTGTTCATCGGCGCCGGCGAGATGATCGAGCTGTGCGCGACGCACTTCGCCGCGCAAGGCCCGCGCGAGCTCGTCGTCGCGAACCGTACGGCCGAACGCGGCCAGCGGCTCGCCGAACGCTTCAACGGCCGCGCGATGCCGCTGGCCGATCTGCCCACCCGCATGCACGAATTCGACATCATCGTGTCGTGCACCGCATCGACACTGCCGATCATCGGCCTCGGCGCGGTCGAGCGCGCGGTGAAGGCGCGCCGTCACCGTCCGATCTTCATGGTCGACCTCGCGGTGCCGCGCGACATCGAGCCCGAAGTCGGCAAGCTGAAGGACGTGTTCCTCTACACCGTCGACGATCTCGGCGCGATCGTGCGCGAAGGCAATGCATCGCGTCAGGCCGCGGTCGCCCAGGCCGAGGCGATCATCGAGACGCGCGTGCAGAATTTCATGCAATGGCTCGACACGCGCAGCGTCGTGCCGGTGATCCGTCACATGCATACGCAGGCCGACGCGCTGCGCCGGGCCGAAGTCGAGAAGGCGCAGAAGCTGCTCGCGCGCGGCGACGATCCGGCGGCCGTGCTCGAAGCGCTGTCGCAGGCGCTGACCAACAAGCTGATCCACGGCCCGACGAGCGCGCTCAACCGCGTCAACGGCGCCGATCGCGATTCGCTGATCGACCTGATGCGCGGCTTCTACCAGCACGCGCCGCGCTCGAACGACCCGTCCGGCCACTAGCGCCGCTCGCCCTGCCGCCGGCCGGTCGTGGTTCTGCCGCCGGTCTATCCTTTCCGAATCCCCCTTTGCCCGGGAGCGCCGCTCCACACCATGAAGACGAGCATGCAACGCAAGCTCGACCAGCTTTCCACACGGCTGGCCGAACTGAACGATCTGCTGAGCCGCGAAAACGTCACGGCCGACCTCGACCAGTACCGCAAGCTGACACGCGAACATGCGGAACTCGGCCCGGTCGTCGAGCAATACGCGTTATGGCGCCAGTCGCGCAGCGACGAGACGGCCGCGCAGGAACTGCTCGCCGATCCGTCGATGCGCGACTTCGCGGAAGACGAAATCCGCAGCGCGCGCGAGGACATGGCGCGCCTCGAGACCGAGCTGCAGAAGATGCTGCTGCCGAAGGACCCGAACGACGACCGCAACATCTTCCTCGAAATCCGTGCCGGCACGGGCGGCGACGAATCGGCGCTGTTCGCGGGCGACCTGCTGCGCATGTATCTGCGCTTCGCGGAACGCCAGCGCTGGCAGGTCGAAATGATATCGGAAAGCGCGTCGGATCTCGGCGGCTACAAGGAAGTGATCGTGCGGATCGCGGGCCAGGGCGCGTATTCGCGCCTGAAGTTCGAATCGGGCGGCCATCGCGTGCAGCGCGTGCCGGCCACCGAGACGCAGGGGCGCATCCATACGTCCGCGTGCACGGTCGCCGTGATGCCGGAAGCCGACGAGATCGGCGAGGTCGAGATCAATCCGGCCGACCTGCGCATCGACACGTTCCGCGCGTCCGGCGCCGGCGGCCAGCACATCAACAAGACCGATTCGGCGGTGCGCGTCACGCACCTGCCGACCGGGATCGTCGTCGAATGCCAGGACGACCGCTCGCAGCACAAGAACAAGGATCGCGCGCTGAAGGTGCTCGCCGCGCGCATCAAGGACAAGCAGTATCACGAGCAGCATGCGAAGGAAGCGGCGACGCGCAAGAGCCTGATCGGCTCCGGCGACCGTTCGGAGCGAATCCGCACGTACAACTTCCCGCAAGGCCGGATGACCGACCACCGGATCAACCTGACGCTGTACCGGCTCGAGGCGATCATGGACGGCGATCTCGACGAACTGATCGGCGCGCTCGTCACCGAGCACCAGGCCGAGCTGCTCGCATCGCTCGGCGAAGCCGACTGAGGCCGCGATGTCCGACACCACCGCCGACGCGCTGCTGCACGCGTCGCCGCTCGACCCCGTCGATGCACGCGTGCTGCTCGCGCACGCGCTCGGCTGGACGCGCACGCAACTGATCACGCGCGGCGACGCGCCGCTCGACGCCGCCGCGGTCGAACGCTACCGCGCGCTCGAAGCGCGGCGCATCGCCGGCGAGCCCGTCGCGCAACTGGTGGGGATGCGCGAGTTCTTCGGCCGCCCGTTCGAGGTGACGCCCGACGTGCTGATCCCGCGCCCCGAAACCGAGCTGCTCGTCGAAGCCGCGCTCGATGCGATCGACGGGCTGCCGCACGCCGCCGTGCTCGATCTCGGCACCGGCAGCGGCGCGATCGCCGTGTCGATCGCGGCCGAGCGTCCCGATGCGCGCGTGTGGGCGCTCGACCGGTCGCCGGACGCGCTCGCGGTCGCGCAACGCAATGCCGACAAACTGCTCGGCACGCCGCGCCCCGGCGGCCCGCTGCACTGGCTGCAGAGCGACTGGTACGCGGCGCTCGATCCCGCGCTCGCGTTCGATACGATCGTCAGCAACCCGCCGTACATCGCGCAGCACGATCCGCACCTCGGACAAGGCGACCTGCGTTTCGAGCCGCGCGGCGCGCTCACCGACGATGCCGACGGCCTCAGCGCGATCCGCACGATCGTCGCGGGCGCCGGCGCCTATCTGAAACCGGGCGGCACGCTGTGGATCGAGCACGGTTACGATCAAGCCGAAGCCGTCCGCGCGATACTGGCGTCGCACGGCTTCGTCGCGGTCGAATCGCGCGCCGATCTCGCCGCCATCGAACGCATGACCGGCGGCCGCCTGCCGGGCTGACGCCCGGCCCGCCCGGTTGAAATCCGCTATTATTTCGATCTAACGCCCCGCAAACGCAAGGTCAGTCATGGACACCCAACAACGTATCAAGCAAATCGTCGACGAAAACCAGGTCGTGCTCTTCATGAAGGGCAACGCGCAATTCCCGATGTGCGGCTTCTCGGGCCGCGCCGTGCAGGTGCTGAAGGCCTGCGGCGTCGACCAGTTCAAGACGGTCAACGTGCTCGAGGACGACGAAATCCGCCAGGGCATCAAGGCATTCTCGAACTGGCCGACCATCCCGCAGCTCTACGTGAAGGGCGAATTCATCGGCGGCTCGGACATCATGATGGAGATGTACCAGTCGGGCGAACTGCAGCAACTGTTCGCCGCCGCTTGATACGCGGCACCCGTCCCCCTTTCGATGGCATCTCCCAGCGCGCCGCCACGCCGGCTGATCGTCGCGATCACCGGCGCCACCGGCGCGATTTACGGTGTGCGGCTGCTCGACCTGCTGCGCGCCGCCGGCGGCGTCGAAACGCACCTGCTGATTTCGAACGCCGGCTGGCTCAACATCCAGCATGAACTGAAGCTGCCGAAGGCCGATGTCGAAAGCCGTGCGGACGTCGTGCATTCGGTACGCGACGTCGGCGCGACGATCGCGTCGGGTTCGTTCGCGACCGACGGCATGGTGATCGCGCCGTGCTCGATGAAGACGCTCGCGAGCATCGCGCACGGGCTGTCCGACAACCTGATCACGCGCGCGGCCGACGTCACGCTGAAGGAACGCCGCCGTCTCGTGCTGATGGTGCGCGAAACGCCGTTCAACCTCGCGCATCTGCGCAACATGACCGCCGTCACCGAAATGGGCGGCATCGTCTTTCCGCCGTTGCCGGCGTTTTATGCGATGCCGAAGACGATCGAGGAACTCGTCGACCAGACCGTCACGCGCGTCCTCGACCTCTTCGCGCTCAGCGCGCCGCTCACGACACCGTGGGCGGGCATCCGGCACGCGCAGTAACCGCGCCGCTTTTGCGCGCATCTCCATCGATCTTCGCGGCAATTCCGGCGATTTCCCACTTTCGATGCGAATCCGCATTCGATTGATCGCCGCCGCCACGATTATCAACGAACAAGCGTCAATCAAATTCCCGTTCGCCGATTTATCAATGCACGGTGCGCGCCTATAGTCACAGGCAAATCCTTCTGCAGGTCACCACCATGAACCGCTTGCCTTCGCTGTACCTGTCCCACGGCGCCCCGACGCTGCCGATCGACCCGGCGCTGCCGTCCGGCGCGTTCACGCACCTCGGCGCCGAACTGCCGCGCCCGCGCGCGGTGCTGATGCTGTCCGCGCACTGGGGCACGCAACGGCCGGTCGCGAGCGTCGCCGCGCATCCGGACACGATTCACGACTTCTACGGTTTCCCGCAGGCGCTGTACGACATCCGCTATCCGGCGCCGGGCGCACCCGACGTCGCCGAGCGCGCCGCCGCGCTGCTGAACGCGGCCGGCATCGCGACCGCGACGACCGAACACGGCCTCGATCACGGCGCGTGGGTGCCGATGCTGCTGATGTTTCCGGAAGCCGACGTGCCGGTCGCGCAACTGTCGATCCAGCCGCGCGCGGACGCCGCGCATCACTTCGCGCTCGGCCGCGCGCTGCGGCCGCTGCGCGACGACGGCGTGATGGTGATCGGCTCGGGCCAGATCACGCACAACCTGCGCGCCGCCGATTTCGGCGCGGCGCCCGAGGATGCGGATCCGCGCGTCGCGGAATTCACGGACTGGTTCGAGGCGAAGCTTGCTGCGCGCGACGTCGACGCGCTGCTCGACTACCGTCGGCAGGCGCCGCACGCGGCGCTGATGCATCCGACCGACGAGCACCTGCTGCCGGTCTTCGCGGCGCTCGGCGCGGCGGACGACGACTACCGGCTCGGCATCCAGTCGCTCGGCACCTACCAGCGCGTGCTCGCGATGACGAACTACGTGTTCGCGAGCGCCGGCGCCTGAGCCGCGGCCCAACGGCCGAGGCAGCAAAAAGCCCGCCCGGGCATCGCTCGGGCGGGCTTCTTTTTATCGCGGCATCCTGCCGCCGCCGAATCCGGCGACAGGTCGGCCGTCAGACACCGACCCCTTCGAGGATCTCGTCGTGCGACTCGCGCTCGTCGAGATACTGGGTCCGGTAACCGGTATTCACGCCCCAGAAGTAGAACACCAGCGAGATCGCCGCGACGACCACCATGTCCCAGCCGTACGGCAGCAGGTCGTGACCGCCGAATTCCTTGCTGCCGATCAGCGACAGCACGGCCATCGTCGGCAGGTACGCGACCAGCCACCATGCCGCCTTCAGGTCGGCGCCCCAGCCGGTCCAGCCCGCCTTCGCCTGGAAGTAGAAATACACCGGCAGCGCGACGATCATCAGCAGGATGATTTCGCCCGTCAGCGGCCACTTTGCCCAGTACAGGATCAGCGACGCGCACACGAACGCGAACGGTGCGATCAGCTTCATCAGCGGAATCGACAGCGGACGCTCGATGTCGGTCGCCGACCGGCGCAGCGCCATCAGGCTGATCGGGCCGGTCAGATACGAGATCACCGTCGCGACCGAGATCACCGCCGCGAGCGAGCTCCAGCCGCGGAAGAAGAACAGGAAGACGAACGACACGAGCAGGTTGAACCACATCGCCTGGCGCGGCACGCCGTAGATCGGGTGCACGTTGCCGAACATCTTCGGCATTGTGTTGTTGCGCTCCATCGCGTAGATCATGCGGGTGGTCGTCGCCATGTAGGTCGTACCGGTGCCGCTCGGGCTGATGAACGCGTCGACGTACAGCAGGATCGCGAGCCAGTTCAGGTTCAGCGCGATCGCGAGTTCCGCGAACGGCGACGAGAAGTTGAAGTGCGCCCAACCCTTCGCGACGTCGGCCGGGTTCACCGAACCGATATACGCCATTTGCAGCAGCACGTAGATCACGAGCGCGAGCAGGATCGACGTGATCACCGCGAACGGCACGCTGCGCGCCGGATTGCGCGCTTCGCCGGCCAGGTTCACCGGGCTCTGGAAGCCGTTGAACGCGAACACGATGCCGCTCGTCGCGACCGCGGTCAGCACGGCCGACCAGCCGTACGGCGCGAAGCTCGCACTCGACGCGGTGCCGAGGTTCTCCGCGTGGAAGCTCGTCAGCATCAGGCCGAGGATCGTCAGGCCGGGGATCAGGAACTTGAAGATCGTGATCGCGGTGTTCGCCCGCGCGAAGGCCTTGACGCCCCAGTAGTTCAGCATGAAGTAGACGACGACCAGCACGGCCGACAGCAGCAGGCCGAGTGTCTGCAATTCGCCGTTCACGAACAGTGCATGCGCCCACGGATACGGCCACGTGCTCATGTACTGGATCGACGCTTCGGCCTCGATCGGGATCACGGAGACGATCGCGATCCAGTTGGCCCATGCGCTGATGAAGCCTACCAGCGAACCGTGCGAGTAGCGCGCATAGCGCACCATGCCGCCCGACTCGGGGAACATCGCGCCCAGTTCCGCATACGTCAGCGCAATCGCGAGAATCACGACGGCGCCGATGATCCATGCGCAGATCGCCGCCGGACCGGCGATCTTCGCGGCCTTCCAGGCACCGAACAGCCAGCCCGAGCCGATAATCGAACCCAGCCCCGTCAGCATCAATGCAAACGGGCCGATGTTCCGTTGAATAGAACTCTTCACATCCTCTCCTGTGTCTCAAAAAGCATGGTCGGCCGGCGGTCCGGGATCGGCTCGGACCGCACCGCGCACGCATTCTTGGGGGGAGGGTCACCCGATCGGGGCAACCCGTCCACGCGGCGCGTAGTTTAACGGTTGCACCTCGAACGTGGCGCCAAAATCGATCGGCCCCTACAAAAAATTCGCATCGCTTGCAAGCTTTGTAAACCTGATCTCCGCAATAACCCTGAGAGCATGGGAATACGGTTGACCGTCAGACCGATTAGCCGTATAAAGGACTTCGCAGGATTTCAAGTGGCGAGTGAATTGGTTCTTTCGTAGTTCGCCCATCAACGGTACTCCGGTTGGTCCTATTACCCCTTCCTTGATTTTCCGCACACCATGGGCTTCGGCCCCGTTTTATTTTTTTAGGAACAAGTAACATGGCAACCGGTACCGTCAAGTGGTTCAATGACGCAAAGGGCTTCGGCTTCATCACCCCGGAAGGCGGCGGCGACGATCTGTTCGCGCACTTCTCGGAAATCCGCGTCGAAGGCTTCAAGACGCTGCAAGAAAACCAGAAGGTTGAATTCGAAGTGAAGACGGGCCCGAAGGGTCTGCAAGCTGCGAACATCCGTCCGGTCTAAGCTGGCGCGATCATTCGTGTAAAAAAGCCCCGCTTCGGCGGGGCTTTTTGTTTTTGGGCGCCGGTCATCCTGCATGGCGACCGGTAACCGCCTTCCATTCAGCCGAACAGTCGCTGCGCGTGAATACCGAGACCCGTCGCGACACTCGCGAGGCGATCGCCGAACACCGGCTGCGCATCCGGGAACGCGCCGGCGAGCGCGCCCGACAGGAATGCGAGCCCCGTCGAACCGCCGGTGAAATACAGCGCACCGACATCGCGCGGCGCAACGCCCGCAAGCCGCACCGTCTCGCGCGCGGCATCGACGATGCGCGCGGTATCGTCCCGGCTCGCGTCGACGAGGCGATCCGCGTCGAACGCGATCAGCAGATCTTCTTCCACGTCGTTCAGGTCGATCATCGTCTCCCCGCCCGCCGCGACGCCGATCTTCGCTTCTTCCGCGCGCGCCATCAGCGCATGCCCGAGCCGCTGCTCGACCACGCTCGTGAGCCGGTCGTACTGCCGCGGATCCTGGTACAGGTGCTTCATCAGCTTCAGCTCGCCGAGCCGCTTCGGCGTGTAGACGGTATTGATCAGGTGCCAGGTCGCGAGATCGAAGTAGATCTTGTTCGGCAGTTCGCGCCCTTCCGGATCGAGCGAACGGTAGCCGAAGGCGGGCAGGATCGCCGCCAGCTCGACACGCCGGTCGTAGTCGGTGCCCGCGACGTGCACGCCGTGGTGCGCGAGCACGTCGTCCTTGCGCTCGAGCCGCGCCATCCGCTGCGGGCCGACGCGCACCAGCGAGAAGTCGGACGTGCCGCCGCCGATGTCGGCGACGAGCACCAGACGCTCGGCCGGCTGGCGCGATTCGTAGTCGAACGCGGCGGCGATCGGTTCGTACTGGAAGTGCACGTCCGCGAAGCCGACCGATTGCGCGGCCGCCTCGAGCTGAGCCTGGGCGAGGCGGTCGGCGCGCGGATCGTCGTCGACGAAGAACACCGGCCGGCCGAGCACCGCACGGCCGATCGGCGCGCCCGCGCGCGCTTCGGCCTTGCGCTTCAGGTGCGTCAGGAAACGCGCGATGATTTCGGTGTACGCGATCGCACTGCCGTCGCCCAGATCGGTCGTCGTTTCCGCGAGCGGCGAGCCGAGAATGCTCTTCATCGAGCGCATCAGCCGGCCGTCGAAACCGTCGATATAGGAGGCCAGCGCCGCCCGGCCGTACTCGACCGTCTCTTCGTCGTTGTTGAAGAAGATCGCGGTGGGCAGCGTCAGATGGTCGCCCTCGACGGGCGCGAGGCGCATGCCGTCGCCGTCGGGCAGCGCCACGGCGGAATTGGACGTGCCGAAATCGATCGCGCAGTAAGTCATGGGAAGGTGCCGCAGCAGGCCGGCGCGAAAACGGAAAGGACGGGCTTTTTAACATGAAGCCCGCGCGATCACAACCGGGCCGGCCACCGGGGCCGCGCAACGGGCACCGGCGGCGGCCGGCGCGGGGCGTGGCGCGCCGGGAACATGCGCGGGCAGGATGCGCGACGCCGCCTGCCCGCCTGCAGGATCAGGCTGCCGTGTCGAAGCTCTTCTTCCACGCGCCCGCGTAGACGACTTCGCCGATCGCATGGCGCGTGCGCGGCGCCTTCTCGCGATCGCGCAGCACGGGATCGAGCTTGTCGACGTTGCCGTAGTGGCCGAGCGAGATGATCGACACGATCGCGACGTCCGCCGGAATCGCGAACGCGTCGCGGAACGCCTTCGCGTCGAACCCGCTCATCTGGTGCGCGGCGAGGCCGAGCGCGTGCGCCTGCAGCACCAGCGACATCGCGGCGGCGCCGGCGTCGTACAGCGCGGTCGGCGCCGGCTCGCCCTTCGGCGTCAACGTGTGCGCGGTGACCGCGATCAACACCGGCGCCGGCGCATTCCAGCCCTGGTTGAACGGCACCAGCGTCGCGAACGCGCGCTTGAACGCGTCTTCGTCCTGGGTGCGATCGAATACGATGAAACGCCACGGTTGCGCGTTGTACGCGGACGGCGCCCAGCGCGCCGCTTCGAGCACCGCGTGGAGATCGCCGGCGCTGACGGGTTCATCCGAATACGCGCGCGGGCTCCAGCGGCCCGCGATCAGATCGTGAATCGAAACAGTGGTGGGAGCAGGTTTGACGGACATGCGGTTCCTCGCTGACATCGATGAAGGGGCGCGAACGCCCGGCGAACCGCAAGCATACCTGCTTGAGCGACAGCGCGCCCGATGCTGCCGCGCTATGCAAATCTCCGTGCGTGCAATGGCCGGCCGCAGCGGGTGCGGCCGGCCGGGCCGCCGCGATCAGGCTGCCTGCGCGGCCGCGCGCGACGGGCCGCGGTTGATCCGCAGCACGATCAGCGCGCCGACGATGCACAACCCGCCCGAGATCATCGACGCGATCGTGTAGGTGCCGAGGCTCGCGCGCAGCAGCCCCGCGCCGAGCGCCGCGAACGCCGCGCCGAGCTGGTGGCCGGCGACGATCCAGCCGAACACGACCGGCGCCGCGGCCTTGCCGAACACGTCGGTCGCAAGCCGCACGGTGGGCGGCACGGTCGCGATCCAGTCGAGCCCGTAGAACATCGCGAACAGCGGCAGCCCGAAGAAATCGATCCCGAACGCATGCGGCAGGTAGATCAGCGACAGCCCGCGCAGCCCGTAATACCAGAACAGCAGCACGCGGTTGTCGTAACGGTCGGACAGCCACCCCGACAGCGTCGTGCCGAACAGGTCGAACACGCCCATCGCCGCGAGCAGCGACGCGCCCTGCACTTCGGTCATCCCGTAGTCGCTGCACATCGCGATCAGGTGCGTGCCGACATAGCCGTTGGTGCTCGCGCCGCAGATGAAGAAGCTGAAGAACAGCAGCCAGAAGTCGCGCGAGCGGCTCGCCGTCAGCAGCGTGCGGAACGCGACCGCGAGCGGGTTCTCCTTCGTCGCGTCGGGTGCGGGCGGCGCATCGGCCGGCTCGCCGTACGGGCGCAACTGCACGTCGGCCGGCCGCTCGGGCAGCAGGAACGCGACGAGCGGAATCACGATCGCGGCCGCCACCGCGACAACCAGCACGACCGGCCGCCAGCCGTGGCGCTGCGCGATCGCCGCGAGCATCGGCAGGAACACGAGCTGGCCGGTGGCCGTGCTCGCGGTCAGGATCCCCATCACGAGGCCGCGCCGCGCATGGAACCAGCGCGTGACGAAGGTCGCGGACAGCGTCAGCGCGACGACGCCCGTCGAGCAGCCGACCATCAGCCCCCAGATCAGCACCATCTGCCAGCTCTGCGTCATCATCGACGACAGCGCGACGCCCGCACCCATCGTCACGAGCGCGGTGAGGATCGTCGGGCGCAACCCGAAGCGCTGCATCGCGGCGGCCGCGAACGGGCCCGTCAGGCCGTACAGCGCGATGTTCACCGAAATCGCCAGCGAAATCGCCGCGCGGCTCCAGCCGAGCTCGCGCTCGAGCGGCACCATCAGCACGCTCGGCGTCGCGCGTGTGCCGGCCGCCGCCAGCAGGATCAGGAATACCACCGCCGCCGCGAGCCATCCGTAATGGAAGCGCCCGCCGATTCGTGTCACTGCCCAGTTCATCTTCATGTTCTCCAGTTGGCGGTTCCGGTGTCGTCGCACCGGCTCCGCCCCAACCAGGCCACCTCCGCCGCACGCTGCATCGGCTGACCCGGGCCGATGCTTGGCATGTTTCCCGTCGATCCGACCGGCATTGTTACCGGTCGGTCACAAGTGTGTTGCGATCGTAGTTACCAGTCGGTAACATGTCAAGCAATTCATCACGAAGTCGAGGGTCATCATGTCGGACATCGAGGTCGCCAAGCCGCTGGCGCGGCGCACGCGCCGGCCGATCGACGGCGCGACCGCGCAGGAGCACCTGCTGCGAGCCGCCGAGGAGCTGTTTTACAAGGAAGGCGTGCGAACGGTCGGCGTCGAAGCGGTGGTGGAGCGCGCGGGCGTCAACAAGATGAGCCTGTACCGCCAGTTTTCGTCGAAGGACGAGTTGATCCTCGCGTATCTGGAGCGGATGGACGCGTGCTTCTTCGAGCGGCTCGACACGAGCGTCGCGAAGCATCCGGGGCAGCCGAAGGCGCAGTTGATCCAGTACTTCGTCGATCTCGCCGAGCGGGCGACGCAAAAGGACTATCGCGGCTGCCCGTTCGTCAACGTCGCCGCCGAATTCCCGGATGCGTCGCACCCGGCACGCGAACGCGTCGCGCAGAACAAGGAACAGCTGATGAAACGGCTCGTCGCGCTTTGCGAAGGCGCCGGCGCGCGACAGCCGAAGGCGCTGGCCGATGCGCTCGCGCTGGTGGTCGAAGGCATCTACGCGGCGAGCCAGACCTACCGGCACGGCGAAACGCCGATCGGCATTGCGCCCGCGCTCGTCACGCAGTTGATCGAAGCCGCGTGCGCGTGACGGCCGGCGCGCGCTCGTCCCCGGCGCGCCCGCTACAATGCCGCTCTCTTCGCCCTTTCGCCCGACTCGCATCACGATGACCGACACCCGCCCCGACTCGCACGACGACATCCTCGCCGCCACGCGGCACTGGCTCGCGCGCGCGGTGATCGGGCTCAACCTGTGCCCGTTCGCGAAAAGCGTCTACGTGAAGGAACAGGTGCGCTACGCGATCAGCGAAGCGACGACGCTGGAAGACGCGCTCGCCGAACTCGAAACCGAGCTGCGCGCGCTGGAAGCGGCGGACCCGCGGCAGGTCGATACGACGCTCGTGATCTACCCGCACGCGTTCGCCGATTTCGTCGACTACAACGACGCGCTGTTCTTCGCCGAGCGGCTCGTGCGGCAATTGCGGCTCGACGGCGTGCTGCAGATCGCGAGCTTCCATCCGCAATACCAGTTCGAAGGCGCCGAACCCGACGACATCGAGAACTACACGAACCGCGCGCCCTATCCGATCCTGCACCTGCTGCGCGAGGACAGCATCGCGCGCGCGGTCGACGCGTTCCCGGACGCGTCCGCGATCTACGAAAAGAATCAGGAAACGCTACGCCGCCTCGGCCACGAAGGCTGGCGCGAATGGATGCGCCGGCCGGGCGACGACGTGTGACGCGGCGTGCAACGCCAGGCGGCGCGGGCGCGATGCCCGTGCGGCCGCACGTCAGCCTTCGGCCGGCTCGACGGCGCCGCCGCCCGCCGAAGCGGCTTGCGCGACGAAGAAGCGCTCGTTGAGTTCGGCGAGCCCGAACATCCCGAGGATCTCGGTCAGCCGCTCGCCGGGCTTGCGGCGCGGCAGGTTCTTGTACTGCGCGATGATCAGCTCGTTCTTCATCGAATGCTCCCAGCCGACCAGCTCGGTCACGCTGACCTGGTAGCCGTGCGCTTCGAGCTGCAGGCAGCGCAGCACGTTGGTGATCTGGCTGCCGAATTCGCGCGTATGCAGCGGATGCCGCCACACCTCGGTCAGCGCATTCGCGAGCGACTTGCCCTTGTTCTTGCGCAGCACGCCCGCGACTTCCGCCTGACAGCACGGCACCAGCACGATGTGCTGCGCGCGCTTCGCGAGCGCGAAGCGGATCGCGTCGTCGGTCGCCGTGTCGCATGCGTGCAGCGCGGTGACGACATCGACCGTTTCGGGCAGTTGCGGCGACGTGATCGAATCGGCGACCGACAGGTTCAGGAACGACATGCCGCCGAAGCCGAGCCGCGCGGCGAGCTCGGTCGAGCGCGTGACGAGTTCCTCGCGCGTCTCGATGCCGTACACGTGCGACGCGAACGCCGGCGTGCCGTGCCCCGGCTGCTGCTTGAAGAACAGGTCGTACAGGATGAAGCCGAGATACGACTTGCCCGCGCCATGATCGACGAGCGTCACGTCGCCTTTGTCGGCCTGCACGCCGGCGAGCAGCGGCTCGATGAACTGGAACAGGTGATACACCTGCTTCAGCTTGCGGCGGCTGTCCTGGTTCAGCTTCCCGTCGCGGGTGAGGATGTGCAGTTCCTTCAGCAGTTCGACGGACTGCTCCGGACGGATTTCGTGGGTCTTGTTCGACATCGTGAAGCGGCGCCGGGCCACGGTCTGTCGACCACGGCCCGGCGGCGGGAATTCGTGAGGAATGGCGGTAGTTTACCGAAAATACGCACTCAGGCCCGGACGCCGAGCCGCCACAACGACGTGACCTCGGCCCGACGCGCCGCATGCAGCGGATCGTCGGCGTCCGTCGACTTCGGATGCGCGGGGCGGATGTCGTCGCGGCCGAGCACGACGAGGCCGGCTTCGTCGATCCACTGCAGCAAGGTGTCGCGCGGCCGCAGGCCGAGATGCTCGGCGAAATCGGACAGGATCAGCCAGCCCTCGCCGCCCGGCTCCAGATGCGCGGCCAGCCCGGCGAGGAAACCGCGCAGCATGCGGCTGTCCGGGTCGTAGACCGCATATTCGATCGGCGCGCTCGGCCGGGCCGGCACCCACGGCGGGTTGCAGACCACGAGCGGCGCGCGGCCGGGCGGAAACAGGTCGGCCTCGACGATATCGACCCGGGACGCGTGCCCGAGCCGCGCGACGTTCTCACGCGCACAAGCCAGCGCGCGCGGATCCTGGTCGGTCGCGACGATGCGCTCGACGCCGCGCGCAGCGAGCACCGCCGCCAGCACGCCGGTGCCCGTGCCGATATCGAATGCGAGCGACGTCGCCGGCAGCGGCGCACGCGCGACGAGCGTCACGTATTCGCCGCGCACCGGCGAGAACACGCCGTAGTGCGGATGGATCGGCGCGCCGCCGAGCGCCGGGATCGGCACGCCCTTCTTGCGCCATTCATGCGCGCCGACGAGGCCGAGCAGTTCGCGCAGCGACACGACCGACGGCGCGCCGCCGGGGCCGTACGCCTCCTCGCAGGCCGCCCGCACGTCGGGCGCGCGGCGCAGCGGGATCGTGTAATCGGCGTCGAGCGGGATCAGCAGCATGCCGAGCGTGCGGGCGCGCTGCGATTGCGCGAGACGATGCAGGTTGAACGCATCGACGCCGGCCGCGGCTTTCGCCTTCTTCGGCTTGCGTTCGACACGGCGCGCCATCGCCTGCACGAGCTGGCGCGCATTCTGGAAGTCGCCCTGCCAGACGAGCGCGGTGCCCTCGCAGGCGAGGCGGTAGGCCACGTCGGCGGTGAGGCGGTCGTCGGCGGACACCGCGCGCTTCGGCGGTTGCACGCCGGCTTCGGAGCGCCAGCGCACGGCATGATCGACGCCGTCGGCGTCGGTCCAGTGGAAAACGGGGGAATCGGTCACGCGAACTCGGTACGGTTGGCTTCAACGGCGGCGAGAATTCGCCGCGCGGACCACACCATACCGCGCTTTGCCCGGCCCGGCAAAACAGGCGCCGCGACGGCCGCCCGAAAGCGTTCGTCGCGGCGCGACCGTCAATCAGGCGAGATCGAAGGTTTCCGCAACGGGCGCGTCGCGCTTGACGGCCGCGATGCCGTTCTCGCGTGCCTGCTCGCTGCTGTACGTCTCGCTCGTACCGATGACCTGGTGATTGGCCGCCTTCAGATTGAACATGGGCTCACCGTTGTGGGCGAGCTTCCGTTCGTAGCGCGCGTCGAGCGGCGCGTTTTCCCGTACGGACGCGATCCCGTTCCTCGCGCCGCTTTTCTCCTCGTACCGCTCGCTCGCGAGGATGATCTCGCCGTTCGCCGACTTCAGGTGGAAGTAGTACTGACCGTTCGTGGCTTTCTTGAGCTCGAATTTTGCCGCCATGGATTTCCCCTAAAAGAACGTCCGACCCTCGGACATCGCCAAGTGCAGGGCCCACGCCGACGAAAACCGATATTCCACGGAGATAGGCGTTAAATATTGTTAAATAGTGAATATTTAGACACATTTGACCGACGTTGCACGCCGACGGACGACCTAGCCGCCCCACCCCGGCATGGTCGGCAGACGCAGCGTGCCCACGTCGCTGAAGTGCACCGTGCCCAGCACGCTGCCCGCGAGCCGGCCGCGCAGCGCATACGGCAGCTCGCCGTTCGCGGCCGCGCCGGGCAGGTTCCACGCCTGCCGCGCGGCCGCGAAAGCCGACACCGAAACAGGCACGTCGAGCACGGCTTCGCCGAACCGCGGCACGGTGCCCGTCCGGTCGCTGACGCCGCTCGCGAACGGCGTGCCGTTCAGGTCGAGCGCGACCGAGATGCCGTCGTAGTCGATTGGCGCATCGTTCGGGTTCTGCACGCGCAACTTCAGGCTGAAGCGCATCTCGAGGCCCTGCCCGACCAGGGGGTCGAGCCCGACGACCGACACGCGCACCGGCTCGCGCGTGAGCGCCGCGCAACCACCCAGCAGGAACACGGCGGCGAACAGCAGCAGCACGGCGCGCAACGGCGCGATACGGAACAGGGCTCGCGGCATGGGACGGTCTCCTCTCGGCAATCGGTGAACGGGTTCGTCGCTGCATTGTACCGACCGTGCCGCCCTTCACCGGATTTCGTAGTTTTCGCGACGCCGCAAGATCGTTAATAGATTAAAACTACGAAATTTCCAGCCGAACGGAAAGCGCATTAATGCCTTTCAGCATTCAATGAAGCGCCAGGAATTCAATAGATGCGCTTTCTAATTTTTTCGTTTCCTTTACCCAAAACCATCAAGTATATTTACGCATCCTTGGAGCAAGCCGACAAACCTTGAAGCCGCATGACGGCGCACTTACGGGACGGCGACACGCTGTCCTTCCGTCCTGCGGACTGGCCCGGCCAGCCCCGTAGGTCGTCGGTTCAAAGGGATTGCGCGCCCGCGCCGGGCGTGCGGCCCCGTGTCGTGCGCGCGAAATCAATTCAGTACAACACGCGCCCGGCCATTTTGAACCGGCCAGTTAAACGACATCCGGAAATTCAGAGGGGGCAGTAAACCATGATTACCTTCACGTAGTCGGCCGCCGTCTTTTTCGAATAATCCGTCATTGGCATTTTTTCGCTGTTGATTAAACGGCGAGGGGATTGCTTTTGCCGGCGTTTTCGCAGCACTGAACGATTCTTTCAACAATCGAGGATTCAGTCATGTCGATTCATATTCGCAAGATGCGTTATCTGCCGCTCGTCGCCGCACTCGCGCTCGCCGGGTGCGGCGGCGACGACGGCGGTGCGGGCTCCGCTTCCGCGCTCAGCTCCGCCGGCGCGCCGCACACGGGCTCGTCGCCCGCCGTCACCGCGCCGCCGAGCGCATCCAACGTCGACAAGAGCGTGCAGCCCGTCGAACTGCCCGACACCGTGGTGCCCGTGAACTACCGGCTGTGGTTCCGCCCGAACGAAGCGCTGAACGCGTTCGACGGCCGCGCCGACGTCGAGATCAAGGTGCTGAAGCCGGTCAACAACATCGTGATCGCCGGCCACCGGATCAAGTTCACCAATGGCCGCATCACGCTGCAGCCGGGCAACATCCAGCTGATCGCGACGCCGCAGGACAAGGGCGACTTCTATCAGTTGCGCCCCGTCGCCGGCACGATCGCGCCGGGCAACTATTCGCTGCACATGGAGTGGTCGGGCATCATCAACTTCAAGTCGTACGACGATCCGGTCAACCACACGGGCGGCAGCTGCGGCGACGATCCGTATCCGGGCTGCTCGGCCGCGGAAGGCGTATTCCGCGTCGACCTGAAGGGCACCGACGGCAAGACGAGCGGCGCGATCCTCACGCAGGGCGAAACCAACCTGTCGCGCCAGTGGTTCCCCGGCTGGGACGAGCCGGCGTTCCGGCCGACCTATGAAGTGACGGCCGAAGTGCCGCAAAGCTGGCGCGTCGTGTCGAACGCGGCCGAGAAGCCGTCGACCAACGTCGGCGGCGGCTACAAGCTCGTGCAGTTCGAGAAGACCCCGCCGATGCCGTCGTACCTGCTGTTCTTCGGCGGCGGCATGTTCGACACCTACGAGGACGACTTCACGAGCCCGCTGCCGGGCGGCAAGGGCGGCCTGCACCTGCGCGTGTTCACGCCGCCGGGCATGAGCGAGTGGGCGAAGCCGGCGATGGACCGCACCAAGCAGGCGCTCGACTTCTACTACCGCTACACGGGCATCCCGCTGCCGCTCACGAAATTCGACACGGTGGCCGCGAACGACGCGTTCAAGGAGCAGAAGGACCTGAACTTCGGCGGGATGGAAAACTGGGGCTCGATCCTCGAGTTCGCCGACGACATCCTGCCCCAGCCGGGCCAACCGATGTCGCACTACGGCAACGAAGTGCTGACGCACGAAGTGGCGCACCAGTGGTTCGGCGATCTCGTGACGACCGACTGGTGGGACAACGTGTGGCTCAACGAATCGTTCGCGACGTTCTTCGAGACGAAGACCACGATCCAGTTCTTCCCCAACGAGTTCAGTTGGCTCGACCAGGTGAAGAACAAGTACCGCGTGATCAATCGCGACATCGGCCCGAACGCGTTCCCGGTCGCGCCGAACTTCAACGACTGGGCGTCGAACGACTTCGTGCTGAGCGCCAGCGCGTTCACGTACGACAAGGGCGGCCACGTGCTGAAGACGCTCGAGAACTATCTCGGCGAGCAGACCTTGCGCAAGGGGCTGCAGCAGTACCTGGTCGACTACTCGTTCGGCAACGGCACGCCGAAGCGTCTGTGGGATGCGCTGTCGAAGGAAAGCGGCCAGGCGGTCGGCCCGATCGGCGACAGCTACGTGCGTCAGACCGGCGTGCCGCTGATCTCGCTCGATACGCAGTGCGACCTGACGAAGAACCAGACGGTCGTCACGCTGAAACAGCAGCCGTTCCCGAACAAGAACGCGTATCCGGGCCTGCAGTGGACGGTGCCGATCACGCTCGCGTACGGCCAGGGGCTCGCGAAACGCACGACGCTCGCGCTGAAGGATACGCAGGCACAGACGCGGATCGACGGCTGCACGGGCGTGGTCGCCGATCCGAGCGGTCTCGACTACTACGTCGTGAACTACAGCGACGCGGCCTGGAGCGGGCTGCTCACGCAGGTCAACAGCTCGACCGATCCGGTGCTGCTGGCGAACCTGAAGAGCGAAGCGGCGCTGCTCGTCGCGAACAACCTCGCGCCGGCCTCGCGCTCGACGTCGATCGGCTCGGTCGCTTCGCCGGCCGCGATGAAGCTGCGCCAGACGCCGACCTTCGGCGGCATCGAACCGGTGACGAAGGAACGCCCGGCACGGCAATACCAGGGTATCTTCCGGCCGCGCAAGGTAGTGACGCAGTAACGGTGCGACTCCGGCCGGCGCCGCGTCACCCGCGGTGCCGGCCGGCGTACCGGTTTCTCCGACCTGTTGACGGGCCTCGCATGCGAGGCCCTTTTTTCATGCGGCGGCGCCTCGGCCCGCCGTCTCGCCCACGCGGCGTTTCCCACGCCGGCTGCGCGAACCACGGGGCGAAACGCGCGGATGCGTCGATGCGACGCCCGATGCCGCGCTAGCGATCGTCGCGGCGCCGGAACGCCCACCACGCGGCCAGCGCGGTGAAGCCCGCGACGAGCAGCACCATCAGCCAGAACCCGTGCTTGTTCTCCGAGAACGGCACGCCGCCGACGTTCATCCCGAAGAAGCCGGCGACGATATTGATCGGCAGCGCGATCACGGTGACGAGCGTCAGCGTGAACAGCGTCCGGTTGTTCTGTTCGTCGAGGCGCGAACCGATCTCTTCCTGCAGCAGCTTGATGCGCTCGTTGAGTCCCGCCAGGTCGGCGAGCACCAGCGAGAATTCCTCGGTCGACTCGCGCAGCTCCTGCACGTCCTCCGTGTGCAGCCACGCGGGCGGCTTCGCGAGCAGCCGGAAGATCGACCCGGGCTCCGGCGCGAGCATGCGCTGCAGGCGCGTCAGCGTGCGGCGCATCGCACCGAGCTCGATGCGGTTCGACGTGAGCCGCTGCGACAGGAAACGATCCTCGATGCGGTCGACGTCGACGCTCGTGCGCCGCATGATCTGGATCAGCAGGTCGGCCTGGTCGCGCAGCAGGTGCACGAGCAATTCCGCGGGCGACCGGAACTGCTCGCCGTCGCGCACGCACGCGCGCAGCGTGTCGACCGAGCGCAGCGGCTTGAGCCGCGCGGTCACCATGATGCGCCGTTCGACATGGACGAACAGCGTCGCGATCTCCGACGGCGTGAGCTCGAGATTGAACATCACGTCGTTGACGATCGCGCGCAACGCGCCGTCCTCCTGCTCGATGCGCGTCGAGCGCGAGCCTTCGTGCAGGAATTCGAAGAAGCTGTCGGGCAACCCGAGATGCGTGCGCATCCAGCGCTCGCTCGCGCCATGCGCGAGATTGAAATGCAGCCAGACGAAATCGCCCGACGCGGCCGCGCCGTGCTCGCGGCACGTGCGCAACCACGCGGCGGCCGCGTCGGCATCGAGCATCGTGCCGGCGCCGCCCGGAACGAAGCGGAATCCGCACACCATGCCGGACGTATCGGCGCCGTAAGTCTGTACGATCAGGTCCATCGTGTCGAAGGTCGTGCGGCGCGCGCCGCGCCGCACATCGCGGGTCGCGGGCCCGCGCCGGGAAAAGAAAGGAAACGTATGCCCGACGGGCGTGACGCGTTCGTGACACCGTCATGCGGCATCATACCGGCGGTCGCTCCGTGCCCCCAAAAACAACGCGCCGCCCAGTGGGCGGCGCTGACAGGAAAGACCTCGCGGCGTGCGCGGCACGCGTTACTGCCGCGTCTCCGACTGCGCGGCGCTCGGGCACGCAGGGTCCTTGCCCCAGTGGCCGTCGCAGACGCGCCAGCGGCACAGCTGATCCTCGAAGAAACCGCGCTCCGAACACTCCTTCACGCGCGACGCCAGCGAGCCGCCGGTCGCCGCCGCCGTCTTGGTCGGCACCGCCTGCCCCTTCTGCGCGGCGAGTTTCTTGTCGGCCGGCTTCGTGCGCGCGACGAGCGCGGCGAGCAAATCGGCATCCGGATCGTCCTTCCCGGCCGCCTTCGCGGTTCGGGTCGGCGTCGCGTCGCGGCGCTTCTTCGCCTGCGCGAGCTCGGCCTGCTGTTCCTTGCGATGCTTGCGGGCTTCGGCCTTCGTGTCGGCCTTCGCATCGGTCTTGCCGTGCGCGGCGACCTTCGTGCCCTTCGACGCGTCGGCCTTCGCGGTCTTGGCCGTCGCCGCCGCGGCGGCGGCCGTTGCGGCTGCGCCGGCGGTGGCCGCGCCCGATGCGTCGTCGGCGCCGTTGGCAAGCGCACGCGACAGGCGGCTGTTGTCCGCGGCGGACGCAGCCGAAGCAGACGCAACGGCCTGGGACGCCGAATCGTCGTTGACGATCGTGGCCGGTTGCACGGCCGACGCGGCGGATGCGCCGTTCTGCGCGACCTGCGCGGCGGCGCCGCTGGCCGGTGCGGCCTTGTCCGGCGCAGCCGCCGCGGGTGTCGGCGCGGCCGCGACGACCGCGGGCCGTTCGCCCGACGACTGCTGCATGCGCCACGCGCCCCAGCCGCCGACGGCCACGACCAACGCCACCACGGCGGCGATCGGCGCCTTCAGCGAACGGCGCGGCGGCTCGGCGGGCGGCGTGACACGCCCTTCCAGATCCGCGAGAATGCGCGACTGCCGAGGTCCTCCCTCGCCTGCCGGTTTGGTATCGGACAGCAGGCTGGGCGGAGTTTTCGAATTTGAATTTTCCGGCGCACTCATTCAGCGTCTCATTGAATCCTGGTTTAATTCACCGCGATAATATAGCCCGGCTTCTCGAAGCAGCCTGATTCTAAGAGCAAGCATTGCAAAACACAATCAATTCCAATTTCCGGGGATTTCGTTGATTGCCGTCGCACTCGTCGCCTATTTCGCCCTTGCCGTCGCTGTCGCGGCACTGTTGCTTTTACCGGGTATCCGCGCGACGGTTTTCGAATCCGTCGCCCAGTTTCACGGCCGCCTTACGCGCCGTGCGAACGATCGCGCCGCGCGCACGCGGAGTCAGATTGTTAAATCGGCAAGCGCGACGCGCGGCGCATTAAGCGATGTGCAAAATTTACTGATTCGGCGACGCTTGATGATTATGGTATCGGCAGGTATTCTTGCGACGCCGCCATTGGTCGCCATTGCGTTACGCGGCCGGCAATTGTTCCAGTACGACGACACGGCGCGCGTGCCCGACGAGAAAATCGCCGCGCTGCTGCAGGGCGAGCAACTCGTGCCGCCCCCGCCGCTGCCGCCGGAAGTCTTCGCCACCAAGGAGGTCGAGCAGGTCCGCCCGGCGCTGAAGGATGCGAGCCGCGACTGGAACCTGCTGGACCCGGATTTCCGTACGCGTTTGCTGCTGGTCTACAAGATCATGCACGAACAGCACGGTTATGAAATGGCGTTGCTGGAAGGTTACCGGAGCCCGGAACGGCAGAACCGGCTGGCGCAGATGGGCAGCAACGTGACCAACGCGGCAGCCTTCCAGAGTTATCACCAATTCGGGCTGGCGGCCGATAACGCATTCCTGCGCGACGGCAAGCTGGTCATTTCCGAGAAAGATCCGTGGGCGATGCGCGGCTATCAGTTGTACGGCCAGGTCGCCGAGCAAGTCGGCCTGACCTGGGGCGGCCGATGGAAAATGATGGATCTCGGGCACGTGGAATACCATAAACCCGGTTTTAAACTGGGACGCGGCAGCTAGCCAGGGCTGCCGGACAAGAAATAATGAGGGCGGCATGGGGCTTTTTAATCACCCGGCAGGAAACGATTTGAGCGGCGCAAACAATCGGGCATTCCGGTGCGCGATTTTTTCCGGCCGCCGCTTCCGTTTTAAATCTCACAGCGTCCTTTCGTTAATGCGCGCGCCTTCTCCGATGCCGCGAGCGCGTTGATGCCAGCCTCCTTCATCCCGTTTGACAGCATGGCGACACATCGCGGCGCCACCCTTGCCGCTCGGCGCGCCTGCGTCGCCTCACCGAATCGCACCGGAACCTGAACGTCCTATGCAACGCATCCTCAACGTGCTGACTCATCCGCGTACGCTCTCGATCGTCGGGATCGTCGCGCTAGCGGCCATCCTGTTCATCGTCGCCGACATGCTGCAGTTGCCGCTCCTGTGGGCGGCGCTCGCGTTCGCGGCGGTCCTCGCGCTGTGGCTCGTCGTCGCGCTGTGGCGCCGCTGGCGCGTGAAGCGCGCGAACCAGCAGCTCGGCCAGGTGCTGGAAGAGCAGGCGGAAACCGGCAAGATCGCCGCTCCGGCCGCCGCGGCGCTCGCACCGGACGCGAAGACGGCCGACCTCGACGTGCTGCGCACGCGCCTGTCGGATGCGGTGAAGACGATCAAGACGTCGAAGATCGGCCAGGTGTCGGGCGGCTCCGCGCTGTACGAGCTGCCGTGGTACATCGTGATCGGCAACCCGGCCGCGGGCAAGAGCAGCGCCGTGCTCAATTCCGGCCTGCAGTTCCCGTTCGCGGACAAGAACAGCGCCGTGATCCACGGCATCGGCGGCACGCGTAACTGCGACTGGTTCTTCACGACCGAAGGGATCCTGCTCGACACGGCCGGCCGCTATTCGGTGCACGAGGAAGACCGCAGCGAATGGCTCGGCTTCCTCGGTCTGCTCAAGCGCTACCGTCCGAAGGCGCCGATCAACGGCATCATCGTCACGGCCAGCATCGCGGAACTCACCGGCAACCGCCCCGAATTCGCGATCAACCTCGCGAAAAACCTCCGCCAGCGCGTTCAGGAGCTGACGGAGAAGCTGGAAGTGTTCGCGCCGGTCTACGTGATGTTCACGAAGGCCGACCTGATCACCGGCTTCACCGAATTCTTCAGCAGCAGCGACAAGCACGAGTACGACCGCGTGTGGGGCGCCACCCTGCCCTACGAGCCCGACGACAAGCGTGACGTCGTCGCGCAGTTCGACACGCACTTCGAGGAACTCTACGAAGGGCTGAAGGAGATCAGCGTCGCGCAGCTGTCGCTGTCGCGCGGCAACCAGCTGTCGCCGGGCCAGTTGAGCTTCCCGCTCGAATTCTCGACGATCAAGCCGTCGCTGCGCGCGTTCCTCGCGACGCTGTTCGAGAACAACCCGTTCCAGTACAAGCCGATCTTCCGCGGCTTCTACTTCACCAGCGCGCTGCAGGAAGGCGAAACCAACAGCGCGGCCGCGCAGCGCATCGCGCACCGCTTCGGCCTCGACGGAAGCGCGCTGCCGAAACCGCACAGCGCGTTCTCGAAGAACGGCTTCTTCCTGCGCGACCTGTTCTCGAAGGTGATCTTCGCGGACCGTCAGACGGTGCGCCAGTTCGCGAGCCCGACCAAGACGCGGCTGCGCTACGCGACCTTCTTCGGCTTCGTCGCGGCGCTCGCGCTCGCGCTCGGCGGCTGGACCTGGTCGACGATCGGCAACCAGCAGCTCGTCGCGAACGTGCAGGCCGACCTCGACAACGTCACGCGCCTGCAGCAGGGCCGCAACGACCTGCAGTCGCGCCTGCAGGCGATGGACATCCTCGAGGACCGGATCGAGCAGCTCGAACAGTTCCGCCGCGACAAGCCGCTGTCGGTGTCGCTCGGCCTGTACCAGGGCGACCGTCTCGAACAGCACCTGCTGACCGAGTACTACAACGGCGTGCGCCAGATCCTGCTGGCGCCGGTGTCGCAGAACCTCGCGTCGTTCATGAAGGACGTGAACGCGCACCCCGAACAGCTCGTGCCGATGACGCGCCCGCCCGAATCGGGCGCCGTGCAGGGCGGCACGCTGCCGGTCTCGACGAACGCGGCAGGCGCCGCGCCGCAGGCCGGCGCCGTGCCGGCCGCGTCGGGCGCCGCACCGGCCGCCGCCCCGCAACAGGCGGCCGCGCCGCAGGGCGGCCTCTACAGCGACGCGTCGCCGACCAACGTGCAGGACGCGTACAACGCGCTGAAGACGTACCTGATGCTGTCCGACAAGCGTCACGTCGAGCAGGCGCACCTGACCGACCAGCTCGCCCGCTTCTGGCGCGGCTGGCTCGAGACGAATCGCGGCAACATGCCGCGCGACGAGATGATCAGGAGCGCCGAGCGCATGATCTCGTTCTACCTGTCGCGCGTGAACGACAACGACTGGCCGATGATCGACGCGAACCTCGCGCTCGTCGACCAGACCCGCGAGAACCTGCGCCGCGTGGTGCGCGGCATGCCGGCCCGCCAGCGCGTCTACGAGGAAATCAAGGCCCGCGCATCGACCCGCTTCGCGCCGATGACCATCGCGCGCATCGTCGGCGACGGCAACCAGTCGCTGGTTGCCGGCAGCTACGCGATTCCGGGCACGTTCACGCGCGAAGCGTGGTTCGACTACGTGCAGCCGGCGATCCGCGATGCCGCGACCAAGGAACTGCAGGCGAAGGACTGGGTGCTGAACACGTCGACGCAGGACGACCTGACGCTCGAGGGCAGCCCCGAGCAGATCCAGAAGACACTCGTCGGCATGTACAAGACCGAGTACGCGCAGCACTGGCAGAAGTTCATGCAGGGCATCGCGGTACAGGGCTTCACCAGCTTCGGCCAGGCCGTCGACGGGATGAACCGCCTCGGCGACCCGCAGGATTCGCCGATCCGCAAGATCCTCGAGACCGCGTACGACCAGACGTCGTGGGACAACCCGTCGCTCGCGAACGTGACGATCAAGAAGGCGCAGACGGGCGTCGTGAACTGGGTCAAGCAACTGTTCTCGCGCTCGCAGGCCGGCCAGGTGGCGGCGGCCAACATCGACATCAACGGCAATCCGGCCGAGGTGCCGATGGGCCCGATCGGCCAGGAGTTCGTCGGGCTCGCGCGGATCGTCGCGACGCATGACGGCACGTCGATGCTGAAGGGCTACATGGAGTCGCTGTCGAAGGTCCGCACGCGCTTCAACGTGATCAAGAACCAGGGCGACCCGGGCCCGGGCGCGCGTCAGCTGATGCAGCAGACCCTCGACGGCAGCGGTTCGGAACTCGCCGATTCGCTGAAGCTCGTCGACGAGCAGATGCTGACGGGCCTGACCGATTCGCAACGCAAGTCGCTGCGCCCGCTGCTGGTGCGGCCGCTGATGCAGGCGTTCGCGGTCGTGATCCAGCCGGCCAGCGCCGAAGTCAACAAGGTGTGGAACGCGCAGGTCTACCAGCCGTTCCAGAGCTCGCTCGCGACGAAGTACCCGTTCGCGGCGAACGCGAAGGTCGAGGCCGGCGCCGGCGAAATCGCGCAGGTGTTCGGTCCGGACGGCTCGATCGCGAAGTTCGTCGGCACGACGCTCGGGCCGCTCGCGGTGCGCCGCGGCGACACGCTCGCCGCCCGCACGTGGGGCGACATGGGCATCGGGCTCACGCCGGAGTTCACGAACGGCTTCGCGCGCTGGGTCGCGCCGCTCGCCGGCGGCGCCGCCGGCAGCGCGGCCGCGTCGGCCGAGCCGCAGACCGTGTTCCAGATCCTGCCGCAACCGAGCACGGGCACGACGGAATACACGATCGCGATCGACGGCCAGCAACTGCGCTACCGCAACACGCCGCCGCAGTGGACCAACTTCGTGTGGCCGAACCCGCAGGGCTCGCCGGGCGCGACGCTGTCCGCGACGACCTTCGACGGCCGCACGGTGCAGCTCGTCAACGAGCCGGGCCGCTACGGCCTCGAGAAGCTGATCAACTCGGCGCAGCGCAAGCGCCGTCCGGACGGCACCTTCGACCTGACGTGGGCACAGGGCAGCGTGAACGTGTCGGTGACGATGCGCATCATCAGCACGTCGCAACCGTCGGCCGGCGGCGGCGACCAGCCGCAGCAACAGAGCCTGCGCGGCCTGCAGTTGCCGTCATCGGTCGCCGACGCGAGCGCGGGCGCCGCGCAGAACGCGACGCTGTCCGCCACCGGCATGTCCGCTACCGGCACGCCGGGCGCAGCGCCGGCCGTCGCGGCCGCCAACGCAACGAATGCACAGAGGGCGCAATGACGCAAACGGTACAGGCGCAAATCGCCTACTTCGGCAAGATTCCGTCGCGCGGCGACTTCGTGAAGAGCGCGCACAATCCGCAGTTGCTGCAGACGCTCGATCGCTGGATCGCGCAGGCGCTGGAGCTGCTCGCGGAAGATCCGCGCTGGAAGATCGTCTACGAGGATGCGAAGCCGATGCATTTCGCGTTCCTCGGCTCGCGCAGCAAGCTCGCGATCGCGGGCCACATGGTCGCGAGCCACGACGTGTCGATGCGCCGCTTCCCGTTCCTCGGCGCCACCGCGCTCGAGGTCGACCGGCCGCTCGCGTTCCTCGCGCGCAGCCCGCTCGCGTTCGCGCGGCTGTGGTCGCGCGTCGCCGCGCAGATCCCGCCGCTGCTCGGCAAGGACGAGCCGCCCGGCGCGCTGCAGGCGCTCGGCGACACCCAGGTGCCGATCGACATCGGCGGCCCGGGTACGTCGCACGACGGCACCTTCAACGATTTCGTCGAACACCAGTCGCTGTACGGCCTGCAGCAGATGCTGCTCGAAAGCGGTCATCCGGTGCGGCTGCGCGGCGCGATGCTCGCGCTCGGCTCGCTGCTGCGGCCGGTGATGCAGAGCGGCTCGTCGCACATCGAGCGCGGCCTCACGCTGCCGCTGCCGGTCGATCCGTTCTACCGCAGCCTCGTCGCCGCGTTCTGGCTCGAGCTGATCGCGCCGTTCGTCGCGCAGGCCGACTTCGAGCTCGCGATCTTCATCGGCACGATCGCCGAACGCGAACGGCTCATCATCGGCTTCAACGGTGCGTCGGCGAAAACGCTGCTGAGCGTCGTCGACCCGCAGACCTACGCCGCCCACAACATCGACATCGACGATCCCGAGTGGATCGACGCCCATGCGCAAAACGATCAGCAGATCAGCAAGCTCGTCAGCTACCTCGACCAACCGCAACTCTCGCTGCGCGTCGCCATCGACGCGTTCCGCGAAGCGTTCATCGGAGGCTGACGGCATGCATCGCACGATTCAGGTCCGGCGCACGCGCCTGTCGACCGCCGTCTCGCCCGCCCTCGCCGCGCTGTTCGCGGCCGGCCTCGTCGCGAGCGGCGCGGCCTTCGCGCAGAACACGGGCGCGACCGTCACGCCGGTCGGCAACGGCACGGTCGCGACGACCGCGCTGCCGCAGGCCAACCCGAACGCCGGCGGCGCGTCCGGTACGGCGGTACACGGCACCGCCGGCACGATCGCGCCGCCGCCCGCGAACGCGACGCCCGGCCAGGTGGTCGTCGGCGGCAAGGTGCCCGACGAAGCGACCAAGGCGGCCGTGCTGCAGAAGCTGCGCGACACCTACGGCGCGACGAACGTCGTCGACCAGATCGAGGTCGGCGACGTCGCGACGCCGCCGAACTGGAGCGCGAACGTGCAGAAGCTGCTCGGCGCGCAGCTCAAGCAGATCAGCAAGGGCCAGTTGAGGATCAACGGCACGCAGATCGAGATGAAGGGCGAGGTGCACAACGAGGCGCAGCGCCAGCAGCTCGCGAGCGACATGGCGAACACGCTGAACCCGACGTACACGATCAAGAACGGGCTGCGCGTGTCCGCGTCCGAACAGGGCGTGCTCGATCAGACGCTCGCGAACCGGACGATCGAGTTCGAGACCGGCAGCGCGACGCTGACGCCGCAGGGCAAGCTGATCCTCGACCAGATGGCGGCCGCGCTCGCGAAGATGCCGAACCGCACGGTCGACATCATCGGCCACACCGACAACTCGGGGAATCGGACGTCGAACATCGCGCTGAGCCAGGCGCGCGCGGATGCGGTGAAGGGCTACCTGATCACGAAGAGCATTCCGCCGCAGCAGATGACGACGACGGGCGTCGGGCCGGATCAGCCGATCGCGCCGAACGATACGGCGGACGGACGGGCGCGGAACCGGCGGATCGAATTCCGCGTCGGGCAGTAACGGGAAATCGGCCGGCCGCTCGCGCGATGGCGACGCGGCACGGCGCGGCACACGACGGGCGGCGGCAGCAATGCGCCGCCCGTCTTGCGTTTACGACTGCTCGTCGGGCCGCACGCCCAGCAGCTCGCGAATGTGCGACAGCGAGCCATCGTCCTTCACGACGCTCTCGAGCCACTTGTGCAGCGGCATGTCGGCCCATTCGGCCGCCTTGTCGGCGAGATACGCGACCGGGCTGTGCGGCTCGGTCTGGCGGAAATAGCGCGCCACCGCACGCAGCTGGTCGACGGCCTGCGCACGGTTCTGGATGCCGGCGATCATCTGCGTCGCCGGCGGGCGCGAAGCGGTCTGCTGCGGCACGTGAGTCTCCTCGGTCTGGATCGGCTGGCCGAACACCGGCTCGATGCGTTCGGGCTGGGCCTGCGGCGCTACCTGCGCGTGCGGCGCGCTGCCCGTATAGCCCTGTTCGCGCGCAAAGCGCTCGGCGAGCCGGTACACGGTCTCGAACGCGTCGCGCGCCTGCCGGAAGCTCGGCGCCGAATCGCCCGCACGCTCGACGAGCCGCTCCTCGAACGCATCGAGCGCGAATTCGAACGCCTTCAGGTTCGCCAGCAGCGCCGTGTAGAACGCGATCGACGTCATGCGCCGCGACGCATCGATCTGCTCGATCGACGGCTTGCCGCGCGCGATGTCGTCCGCGTGCTCGGGGTCGCGCTTGATCGACTGCGCGACGTGCTGCGCGACTTCCCAGTCGAGCGTGCTGAACGCATTCGATGCGCCGTCCGTCAGCGGCACCGCGCGCAGCAACTCGGCCGTGCGGCCGGACAGCCACGCGACGTTGCCGAGCCGGTGCTCGATGTCGTCGTCCTCGGGCAGCGGATGGAAGGTGTCCCAGAACTCGCGGCACAGGCCCTCGAGCAGCGCATAGCCTTCGGTGAGGCCCGTGATGCCGTCCTCGAGCGCGAGCGCCTCGGTCAGCCACACGGCGAGCCGCAAGTCCTTCGTGCGCGTGCGCAGCAGCTCGCCCGCATGATCGACGACGAAGCCCCAGTCGGCCTCCTTGATCTCGGTCACCCATTCGCCCTGGTCGAGCGTCGGGTCGTCATAGCGCCGCGCGTCCTGGATCGCGTCGAATTCGTTCGAAAACAGCAGGTCGTCGCCGCTGGGCGACGTCTCGCTGATCGGCGTCAGCAGCTCGGGGAGATTGATCGGCATGGTTCGGTCAGTTCATCAATGCTGGGCTGGGCGCGGCCGCGCTCATTCGACGGTGTACGCGAATTCGCCGGCCTCGTCCGCGCGCACCGCGATGCGCGCGATGGCCGCGCCGTCGGCGATCCGGCCGAGCACGTGGCCCGCGATCTCCGGCAGCAGCGTGCCGTTCAGGATGTGGTCGACGTTGCGGGCGCCCGAGTCGACCTCGGTGCAGCGCGCGAGCACCGCGTCGACGAGCGACTCGTCCCATTCGAACGCGGCCTTGTGGTTCGTCTCGATCCGGCGGCGGATGCGCTCGAGCTTCAGCTCGATGATCTCGGCCAGCACGTCGTCGGAAATCGGATAGTACGGCACGACCTTCATCCGGCCGAGGAACGCCGGCTTGAAGGTCTTGTACAGTTGCGGACGCAACGTCTCGGCGAGCGCGTCCGGATCGGGCAATTCGTCGGCCGGCTTGTTCAGGCAGGCCTGCATCACCGCCGCCGAGCCGACGTTCGACGTCAGGATGATCAGCGTGTTGCGGAAGTCGATCTCGCGGCCTTCGGCGTCGTCCATCGTGCCCTTGTCGAACACCTGGAAGAACATTTCGAGCACGTCCGGGTGCGCCTTCTCGACCTCGTCGAGCAGCACGACGGAATACGGGTTGCGGCGCACGGCCTCGGTCAGCACGCCGCCTTCGCCGTAACCGACGTAGCCCGGCGGCGAACCCTTCAGGCCCGACACGCTGTGCGCTTCCTGGTACTCGCTCATGTTGATCGTGACCATCTTGCGCTCGCCACCATACAGGATGTCGGCCAGCGCCAGCGCCGTCTCGGTCTTGCCGACGCCCGACGGCCCGACGAACATGAACACGCCGCGCGGCTTGTTCGGATCCTCGAGGTTCGCGGTCGCGGTGCGCACGCGCTGCGCGATCGCCTCCAGCGCATGGTCCTGGCCGATCACGCGCGCGGCGAGCAGCGGCTGCAGGTTCAGCACGGTGTCGATCTCGTCCTTCACCATCCGGCCGAGCGGAATGCCCGTCCACGCGGCGACGATCTCGGCGACCACGTGGCCGTCGACCTGCAGCGGCACCATCGGCTCGCCGCCCTGCAGCGCATGCAATGCCGCGACGCGTTCGGCGAGCTTGTCGCGGGTGGCCTGCACGTCGACCGGCTGGCCGTCTTCCGACGGGCCGCGCGCGCGATCGAGCGCATCGCGCAGTTCGGTGATCTCGGCGACGATCGCCCGCTCGGCCTCGTAGCGTTCTTCGTCCTTCGCCAGTTGTTCGAGCGACGTGTCGCGCGCGCCGCGCAGCTCGCCGAGCCGCTCGTCGTGCACCGCACCGCCCGCCGCCTCGCGCTCCAGCGACGCGATTTCCGCATCGATACGCTCGATGCGCTTCTTGGTATCGTCGATCGCCGCCGGCGTCGCGCTGTGCGCGAGCGCGACCTTCGCGCACGCGGTGTCGAGCACGCTGATCGCCTTGTCCGGCAACTGGCGGCCGCTGATGTAGCGGTGCGACAGGCGCACGGCCTCGGTGATCGCGTCGTCGAGAATCCGCACGTCGAAATGCTTCTCCATCAGGCCCGACATCCCGCGCAGCATCGCCGCGGCCAGCGGCTCGCTCGGCTCCTCGACCTTCACGACCTGGAAGCGCCGCGCGAGCGCCGCATCCTTCTCGAAGTACTTCTTGTATTCGCTCCACGTCGTCGCGGCGATCGTGCGCAGCTCGCCGCGCGCGAGCGCCGGCTTCAGCAGGTTCGCCGCGTCGTTCTGGCCGGCCTGGCCGCCCGCGCCGATGATCGTGTGCGCCTCGTCGATGAACAGGATGATCGGATGCGCGCTCTTCTTCACCTCGTCGATCACGCTCTTCAGACGGTTCTCGAACTCGCCCTTCACGCTCGCGCCGGCCTGCAGCAGCCCCATGTCGAGCACGTGCAGCGCGACGCCGCGCAGCGGCGGCGGCACGTCGTCGGCCGCGATCCGCAGCGCGAGCCCCTCGACGACCGCCGTTTTGCCGACGCCGGCCTCGCCGGTCATGATCGGGTTGTTCTGGCGGCGGCGCATCAGGATGTCGATTGCCTGGCGGATCTCCGCTTCGCGGCCGATCACCGGGTCGATCTTGCCGTCGCGCGCGCGCTGCGTGAGGTTGGTCGTGTACGTGTCGAGCGCGGGCGTCTTCGACGGGCCGGCCGCGGGCGCCATGTCGTCGGCGGCCGGCGCGACGTCGCTGCCGTCTTCATCCGCCTGACGCGGCTCGGCTTCGCTCGAACCGGCCATGATTTCGTCGAACTTGTGCTTCAGGTCCGTCACGTTCATTTCCGCGAACCGCGACGACATCCGTTGCGCGAACTGCGCGAGATCGGGCGCGGTCAGCAGCGCGAGCAGCAGGTGCCCCGAACGGATGCGACCGAGCTGCGAATCGAGCGACGCGATCAGCCACGCCTGCTCGAACAGCGCGATCAGATGCACGGAGAACACCGGCGTGCGCGTGTTGCCCGTCTTCAGGCGCGTCAGCTCGCGTTCGAGATCGGCATGGAGCGCATGCGGGTCGACACGGCTCGCGCGCAATGCGAGCGGCAGGTCGCCCGTCGCTTCGTCGAGCAACGCGAGGAACAGATGCTCCAGATCGACCTCGTAGTGGCCGCGCGCCAGGCACGCGCTCGCCGCGCGCTCGGTCGCATGGCGGCACAGCGGGTTCAGTTTCGTGATCAGGGTTTTCAGAGGCGTGCTCATGGCGTCGTTCTCAGGTTCGATTGCTTGTTGTTGTCGGGGTCAGTGAATCACGTGCAGCTCGTAGCGGGCGTCGGAGCGGTCTTCCGCGGCGTCGCGCGTGCACAGGAACGCATCCCAGCCGAGCCGCGAGCCCGTGCCGAGCATGCTCGCGCCGACTTCCGTGCGCTTCAGCACGAGCCTCACCTCGTACTCGAGCGTGACGCCGGCGAGCAGCGTCAGCATCCGCTCGAGCGCGACGGCGTGCGCGCCGCCGGGCAGGAACGCCTCGTAATCGCGCTTGGACAGCGGGCCGACGACGATCCGCGCGCGCATGTCGCGCTGCCACACGCGCTCGCCGACGAGCGCCGTCGCGCCGAGCACCGCGTTGACTTCGCCGAGCACGCTCAGTTGGTCGGGCGGCACGTCGTACCACTTGCCGACGAACTGGTCGATCTTCACCGGCACGCGGAAATAATCGGACAGCGTGCGCTGCAGGTACGCGGCCGACATCGGCCGGTGCCGCGCGGCCAGCGCGTAGCCGGCCACGGCCTCGTCGAGCACGCCGCCCGGGCCGGCGGCGAGACTGTCGCGCACCTCGTCGCTCGGCACGCCGGCGATCGCGAGCAGCAGCGGCAGGTAGCGCTCGTCGCGGTCGAGCTCGTAATGGAACGGCAGCCGGTATTTCTTCCACGCCGCATAGAACAGCGCGGTCGCGCGGTTCGAGAACACGTCGAAGAACGCCCGCGCCGCGTGATCGCGCCTCAGATGCTCGCGCGCGACGATCTGCTCGGTGTAGTGCAGCGGCAGCGCGCCCTGCCCGCCGAGCAGCCCGAAGAACGCGGGCGTCAGCTCGACGCGGCCGAGCTCGCCGGCGGCCAGCGCGGTGTCGCGCTGCGCGTCCGAGTTCAGCGGCGTGCCGTCGTCGTCGTACGAACGCGCGCCCTCGATCTCGCTCGGCGGGAAGCCGAGCGACAGCGTGTTGCGAAATGCGATGCGCTGCGCGACCACGTCGCCTTGCCGCCACGCGCCGGGCGCATCCGACGCCTGCCGCGCGAACAGCCCTTCGAGCACGCGCACCGCCTGAAAGAACTCGAAACGATGCGGCTCGTCGAGCAGCGCGTCGACTACGCCAGGATCGATTCGCCGGTTCGGGGCTTGCATCGAATGATCTCCTCGCCGGTGCGCTTCGACACGACGACCAATTGAACGAAACTGTTGAGGTGGACGTACAGCCCGAAGAAGCTGTCGAGCACGCGCACGAACGACGCGAGGCTCGCGCCGACGAAGTGTTCCTCGTCGATCGTCAGCCGGATCTCGATGCCGCGCACGAACGTCGCGAACGGCTTGCCGGGCAGCCACTGCACGGCGCCGCGCTGCTCGATGCCGGCGAGGCCGTCGATCTGGCGCATCGACACGGCCGTGCGTCGCAGGTCGTACAGCGTCAGCATTTCCTTCAGCGGCGCGAGGCCGTGCGCGACGAGCGACACGTGGTTGAGCGCGAGGTGCGACACGAGCCGCCAGTGCGCGGCGCGGCCGCGCTCGAAACGCACGCTCTGCGTCGGGCGGCGCAGCATCGAGATGCCGCTCGTTTGCGCGCCGCCCTCCTGGAACAGGTCGCCGCCTTCGAGGCCGAACGCCAGCATCGCCGGCAGGTCGCGGTTCGTGCAGGTGAGGTCGAGGCTCAGCGTGTCGGTCTGCGGCGACGTCGGCTCGAAGTCGATGTCGACGATCGAGATCTCGGTTTCGTAGCCGGGGCTTTTCTGCGCGACCCAGTCGTTGCGGCGCGCGAACCAGTAATGGCCGATCCGCGCCGATTCGCCGTGATGCAGCGAATAGAACGGCCGGAACTCGATCACCGATTCCTCGTGCGCCTGCTGTCGGACGAGCTTCACCGAATCGATCGAGTACACCTCGTACGCGAACGCGCGCCGCGCCTCGGCGATCACCGGATACGACACCGCGCGGTGCGTGATGCGGATCGGCTCGCCGTGCTGGTGGAACAGGTTGACGATCGGCGTGCAGAACAGCCGGAAATGGCTCGCCGTCAGCAGCTCGAGCAGGCGCGCGACGTGCGAATCGCTGCGCACGTCCTGCAGCACGAAGTGCAGCGTCGCGCGCTGGCAGCGGCCCGACGCGCGTGCGATCGCCGCGAGGTCGAAGTCGACGAAATCGAACTTGTCGGGGAACGCGAAGTATTCGGTCAGCAGCCGGTACGCGGGATGCGATTTCGCCGGATAGTCGATCAGCGCGTCGTCCTCGGCGAAGCCGGCTTGCGCGATCGGCAGCTTGCGCAGCGCGGTCCAGCGGCCGTTGCGTTCGGGCTCGACGTACGCGCCGAGCACGTTGACGAACAGGCAGTCGGTCAGCGCGGCGACGAACGACTGCTCGCCGTGCAGATGCGCGCGCAACGTCGACACCTTCAGCGCGCCGAGATCGAGCTGCGCGGCGAGCGATTCGAAGGTGATCGAGATCACGCCCGTCGCGTTCGACGGCAGCACCGTCGCGCTCGGCGCGAGCGCGACCGGCGTATAGCGCGCCTCCGAGATGCGGATCGGCGCGAGCGTCACGTCGTAGGCGGTGCGGAACCGGCATTGCACGCCGCGGATCGGGCGGCTCTTCAGCTCGGTGCCGCGATCGACCACGACCGGTTCGGTCTGCTGGCCGGGCGAAGCCGGCGTGAACTGCGCGATCGAGCACGACGGGAACGGCCGCAGGTAGTGCGGATACAGCACTTCCAGCAGCGCTTCGGTGAATTCGGGGTAATCGTCGTCGAGCTTCTTGTTGATGCGCGCGCCGAGCAGCGCGAACGATTCGATCATCCGCTCGACGTGCGGATCCTCGCAATGCTCGCCGGACAGCGCGAGGCGCGCGGCGATCTTCGGATAGCGTTCGGCGAAATCTCGCGAATAGCGCCGCAAAAACGATAATTCGCGTTCGTAATACGGCAGCAACTCTTCCATCGACGACCCCGAACCTCAATATTTCATGCCGGACCTGATCGACCACCGGGCGGTCCGGCCCGCTCGGCGGCTTGATTTACTGCATTCGTGCCGCGCGTGCACGCGTGACCGAATATTGCAGCGTCGACGGTTGCAACATCGCGTCGAAACTCACCGGCTCCTCGGCCGGGTGCACGACGAGCAGCGCCTGGATCGCGAAGTAGAGCGCGTTGGTGGCCTGCTCGTTCAGCTCGAACGTCACCTGCACCTGCTGCAGGCGCGGCTCGTGACGCGCGATGGCCTGCTGGATCGACTTGCAGATGAACGCGCGATCGTAGTGGCTCGCGAGGCTCAGCCCCGCGAAATCGTTCAGTCCGTAGGTCAGCACCGATTTCTGGCATTCCGGCAGTGCGGCCAGTTCGTCCTCGGTGTGCGCGATACGGGTGTTGAGGATCGCCTCGACGTCGCGGGCGACCGTATTCTTGAGCTCGTCCAGCGACAATTGCCGCATCGCGGCCGTTGCCGGCAGATGCGGTTCGTCGTCGAACAGCTTGTCGAGAAAACTGGGTTCGAATCGTTTCATGACGAAAACGGCAACGGGACGCGACGCGCCCCGTTGCCGCAACCGACCTTAGACCGCGTAGGTCTTGTCGTTCTTCGTCAGGCTCCAGGCGCCTTGCGTGTTGCCGCCCTGGTTGCCGCCGATCTTCTGCTGGGTTTGCTTCCACTGCACGGCTGCGTACTTCAGCGAGAACGTCTCGAGCGGCAGACCTTCCTCGCGAACGCTCGGCGCGATGCTCGAGATGATCACGTACTTGAGCTTGACTTCCAGATACTGCACGCGCTTGCCTTCACCGTCCGCGCGCGAGAAATGGACCGTCACTTCGTCGAACGTGGTACCGCCCGAAGCGTGCTGATACAGCAGCGGGCTCGACGAATCGATTTCCTTCGTGAAGATCATGTCGCCGTGCTCGCAACGCGTCATCGTGTGACCGCCAGCGGTCGATGCGGTTGCCGAACGCGGCTGAACGATCGAGTGATCCCACGATTTCAGTTCGATCCAGCCCTGATGGTCTTTGTCCGCGGACTCGCCCTTCACCGCGGGACTACCAAACTGCAAGTGCATATGTAACATGGCCCTTCGACTCCCCAAAGAGGTGGTTTTAACGTCCTACCCAGGCGGCCCGCCCGGGCGATTTACTCGCTTATGAATTTGCCGGTTTGGGCAGATCAGCGACAAGTCGCAGAGAAATCGAGAGTTCGTCGAGCTGAAAGTGCGGACGCAGGAATGCGACCGAACGATACGAGCCCGGCTTGCCCGGAATCTCCGACACTTGTATGGATGCCTCGCGCAGCGGAAATTGCGCTTTCTGTTCCTGCGAGGCGTTGTCGTCGAGCAGGACGTATTGCGAAATCCACCGGTTGAGGAAAGTCTCCACGTTCTGCGCCGATGCGAAGCTGCCGATCTTGTCCCGCATCATCGCCTTCAGGTAGTGCGCGACGCGCGATACCGAGAAGATGTACTGAAGCTGGGCGGACAGGACGGCGTTCGCGTTCGCGCTGTCGGTGCTGTATTTTTTCGGCTTCTGCACCGACTGCGCAGCGAAGAACGCGGCGTAATCTGAATTCTTGCAATGGACGAGCGGGATGAAGCCGAGGTCGCTCAGCTCCTTCTCGCGGCGATCGGTGATCGCGATCTCGGTCGGGCACTTCAGCGCGACTTCACCGTCGTCGGTCTTGAACGTGTGGGTCGGCAGATCCTCGACGAGGCCGCCGCCTTCGACGCCGCGGATCGCCGCGCACCAGCCGAAGTCGTCGAACGCGGCCGTCAGGCGTGCCGCGAAGGCCCATGCCGCGTTGCACCACAGGTACTTGTCGTGATCGGTGCCGTCGACTTCCTCGACGAAGTTGAAGTTCTCCGCGGTCTGGCCGTCCTTCGGATTGAACGGCAGGCGGCCGAGGAAGCGCGGCAGCGTCAGGCCGACGTAGCGCGAGTCCTCGGCGTCGCGGAACGACTTCCACTTCGCGTATTCGACGGTATCGAACACCTTGCCGAGGTCGCGCGGCTTGCCGAGGTCGGAGAACGACTCGAGACCGAGCAGTTCCGGCGACGCCGACGCGATGAACGGCGCATGCGCGGCCGCCGCGACGTGCGACATCTGCTCGATGAAGTACATGTCTTCCGGCTGGCGCGAGATCTCGTAATCGCCGATCAGCGCACCGAACGGCGAGCCGCCGAACGTGCCGAATTCCTCTTCGTAGACCTTCTTGAACAGCGCGCTCTGGTCGAACTCGCTCGCGCCCTTGAAGTCGCGCACGAGGTCGCGCTTCGGTGCGTGCAGTGCCTTGATCTTGATCGTCTGGCCCGTGTTGCTTTCCTTGACCAGATAGTCCATCCCGCGCCACGTGCTTTCGAGGCGCTGGAATTCCGGCGCGTGCATCACGGCGGAAAGCTGCGTGGAAATCAGGCGGTCGAGTTCCGCGACGCGCGCGTCGATCGTGGCCGACAGGTTGTCCGACACGATCACCGTGCCGTCGAGCACCTGGTGCACGAGTTCGCCGATCAGGTCCTTCGCACGCGCATGCTCGGAATCGGATTTCGCGACCTTGCTCTTCTCGACGATGTCGTCGAGCAACGAAGTCCCGGCGGCGTATTCCGCGCCGCTCGCTTGGGCCGCAGCCGTTTGCTGGTTCATCTCAACACTCCGTCGTCATTCGCCGTCTTTGTCGCCGCCGGTGCCCTTCGCGAGCTCCTGCAGCTGCTGCGTGTTCTTCAGCACCTCGGACAGCAGATCCTCGAGCTTGTCGTTGCCGGCGAGCTTGTTGCGCAGGTCGGCGAGCTTCGAGCGCGCCTCGAGCAGGCGGCGCAGCGGCTCGACCTGTTCGACGACCTGGTCCGGGCTGAAATCCGACAGCGAGCGGAACTTCAGGTCGACCGCGAACTTGCCGCCTTCCGGGCTCAGGCGGTTTTCCACCTGGAACGCGGCACGCGGCTCGATCGCCTTCATCACGTCGTCGAAATTGTCGCGGTCGATATTGACGAACTTGCGGTCGCGCAGCTTCGGCTGCTCGATTTCGGACTGGCCCGCCAGATCGCCGACGACCCCGACGACGAACGGCAGTTCCTTCACCTCGATCGCATCGCCCTTCTCGACCTCGTAGGTCAGCTGGACGCGCGGCGGCCGTATTTTCTGCAAGCTTTTCTGAATGCTTTCTTTCTTGGCCATCTCGACGGCTCCCAGGTTAGTTGTGGTTATCGCGTCAGTTGCGGTTTCAGTTGCGCAGTGCGCCGAACGGATCCGCGCTGCCCTTTTGCGCCGTGGGCGGCGTCGGCGTGGTCGACGCCGCCGCCTCGGCGGCCGGTGCGGCACCGCCCTTCGGACGATGGACGACCCGGCGCGGCGGGCGCGGTTTCGCGACCTTCGTTTCCGGCGGGAACAGCGCCGATTCGCCGAGCGTGTCGCGCAGTTGCTTTGCGAGCGCCTGCGCGTCGGACTTCGCGTCGCCCGCGAGCGACGCGTCCTGGCGCAGCTCGCCGAGCGACTGCGTCGCGATCCGCAGGCCGGCGACGGCCAGCACGCTCTTCGCCTGACGATCGGTCGCGTCGCGCTGCAGCGCTTCCTGGGCGGCGACGATCGCCTGCCCGTAATGGTTTTGTGCGAACTGGATTTGCGCGATGCGCGACCACGGTTCCTCGCGCGTCGGATCCGACTTCGCGAGCTGCTGGTACAGGCCGAGCGCCTTGTCCTGGTCCCCCGCCTTCGCGACGGCGTCTGCATCGGCCAGCGACTTGTTGAACACTTCCGCAGTCGGCGGCGCGGGAGGCTGGCTCGCACAGCCGGCGATCACGCCGCAAGCCACCACTACCCCAGACAGTTTTGCGAACAGACGGTCTTTCATCGTTATATCCACCGGCGCGTGAGTTTTAAATCGTTGAGAATCTGGTTCTTTTGCTTTGCAAGAAGCGCGCGGGTATAGTACCGATCAATTTTTCATAATTCAATCGTCGTGTGAAGAGTAATTCCTTTTAAAACCGGGCGCTACCCCCTCGAATGGCCTCTCGCCGCGGGCTCGCGGCGGTTTTTCCTTTCGACCGGAATGCGCAAGTTTTACTGGCCGCACGACCCGCCGCCCGGATGGCGGAAAAAATTTCCGAACGCTTGCCTGGCGCGGGCGTGCTTAATAGTTGAACGGTGCAATGTCGGGGATACGCAGCGAACGCGGCAATATCCCGGCAGTTTTGACAGGGATAAAGGCGGCACGCCGGAAAAACGATGAGATCGTCCATGATTCGCTACGCGCTGCCGCTGGTTGCGTGCGCCCTTCTGGCCGGATGCGCGGCCGCCCCGCTGCTCGGCTCGGCCGCCAGCGCCGTGATGTCCGCGGCCGGCATCGGCAAGCCCGAGGTGCCCGACGCGCAGAAGCCGCCGCGCAACATCGGTCTCACGCTGGCCGCCGCGCCGAACCTGAATGCCGCGACCGACCACAAGCCGCTCGCGCTCGTCGTCCGGCTCTATGCGCTGAAGGACCCGACCTCGTTCCAGCAAGCGCCGTTCGACGCATTTACCGATCCGACCAAGGAAAAAGCCGCACTCGGCGCCGATCTGCTGAATGTGCGCGAAATCACGCTGATTCCGGGCCAGCGCTATACGGCAACCGAGAAGGTGTCGCGTGAAGCGCAGGCATTCGGCATCGTCGCGCTGTTCCGCGATCCCGCAATACAACGATGGAAACTGACGTTCGATCCGGTGAAGTCGGAGAAATCCGGCATAATCGTCGGCCTGCATAATTGCGCGATGACGGTCACCGACGGTACGGTCATCGCTCCGCAGCAGGGTGCGCCGTCGCAACCGCTGAATATGCTTTCTTCGGTCTCCTGCGGTTAAACATGACGCACGAATGTCAATTAACAAGAGTTAACAATTGGCGATTTAATTCGGGCACGAACAAATCGATTACATCGCAACGCCACATTAACCGGATTTGACATGAGTTATTCGGCCAAGGTGCTGTGGGGGGAAGGGCTGTTCCTCCGGCCTCAACACTTTCAGCGGCAGGACGCGTACCACGAGGCGCGCCTGTTCGAGTCCATCCAGGCGATCCAGCCGTACAACTGGGGCGTGCGCTCGGTGCGCATCGACCGCGACGCGCTCGGCAGCAACGTGCTGCGGGTGGCCGAGCTCGCGCTCGTGTTCCCGGACGGCGCGCTGTATGCCGCACCGCAGGCCGACGACCTGCCGCCGCCGATCGCGCTGGATACGTTGCCCGACGGCATCAACGAATTCGTGTTCTATCTCGCGCTGCACCCGCTGCGCGAGAACGGCACCAACTACAGCGACGATCCGGCCGCCGGCTTCATGACGCGGTTCGTCAGCGAGCAGACGAGCGTCGCCGACAACTTCACCGACGCCGCCGAAGCCGACATCACGTTCCTGAAGACGCAGGTCAAGCTGATCGCGCACAGCGAGCCGCGCGACCAGTTGCTGTCCGTGCCGCTCGTGCGCGTGCGCCGCACCGCGACGTCCGGTTTCGAGATCGACGACAGCTTCGTGCCGCCCTGCCTCGCGATCGAAGCGTCGCCGATCCTGCACCAGCGGCTGCGCCAGCTGGTCGACGCGCTGCAGGCGAAGGTGAACGCGCTGTACGGCTTTCACCGCGAGCCGTCGAAGAACATCATCGAATTCCGCTCCGGCGACATCGCGTCGTTCTGGCTGCTGCATACCGCGAACGCCGCGTTCGCGACGCTCGCGCACCTGCACCAGCACGCGGCGCTGCATCCGGAGCGGCTGTTCCACGAACTGCTGCGCCTCGCAGGGCAATTGATGACGTTCTCGAAGGGCTATACGCTCGCCGACCTGCCCGTGTACCGCCACGACGATCCCGGGCCGAGCTTCGCGCGTCTCGACCTGATGTTGCGCGAATTGCTCGACACCGTGATCTCGACGCGCTATTTCGCGATCACGCTCGACGAGGTGCGCCCGTCGTTCCACCTCGGCCGCCTCGATTCCGGCAAGATCGACGACAAGACCGAGTTCTACCTCGCGGTGTCGGCGGACATGCCGAGCGTCGAGCTCGTCGATGCGGTGCCGGCCCGCTTCAAGGTCGGTGCGCCCGACGACGTCGACAAGCTCGTGCTGTCGGCCATGCCCGGCGTGCGGCTGTCGTACACGCCGCAGGTGCCGCCCGCGATTCCGGTGCGCCCCGGCGCGTGCTACTTCGCGCTCGATTCGCGCAGCCCGCTGTACGAGCGCATGCTGCAGGCCCAGTCCGCGATGATCTACGCGCCGACTGGCATCAATGACCTGAAATTCGAACTGATCGCGGTCACATCATGAGCTACGCGCCCTCCCTGTTCGGCGACAACGTGCCGCCGCCCCAGCATAGCCCGGCGTCGACGGACTCCGCGTTCCAGGCCCGCTCGCTGCTCGATTTGCTGTACGACGGGTTCTTCATGCTGTTCCTGCTCAAGAACGGGCGGGAGCCGGACAGCGCCAGCGAGTTCAGCACGCGGATCCAGGAATTCCTGTCGGATTTCGAGCGCGGCGCGAAGAAGCTGAACATCGCCGCCGAGGACGTGTACGGCGCGAAGTTCGCGTTCTGCGCGGCCATCGACGAGATGGTGCTGTCGTCGCAGTTCAAGATCCGGACCGACTGGGAACGCCGGCCGCTGCAGCTCGTGCTGTTCGGCGAGCAACTCGCGGGCGAGAAGTTCTTTCAGTATCTCGAGGAAGGTCGTGCGCAAGGTGCGGCCCGACTGCAGTCGCTCGAGGTGTTCCATATGTGCCTGCTGCTCGGCTTCCAGGGCAAGTACCTGCTCGAGGGGCCGGAAAAGCTCGCGTATCTGACCGCGCGGCTCGGCGACGAGATCGCGCACATGAAGGGCAAGCGCGCGCCGTTCGCGCCGCATTGGCCGCTGCCCGATCAGATCGCGCATCGACTGAAGCGCGAGGTGCCGGTCTGGGCGATCGGGGCGGTTTTCGCGCTCGTCGCGCTGCTCGCGTTCATCGGGCTCAACACGTATCTGAAGGACAAGACGCTGCAGACGCTCGCGCCCTATTCGCAGGTGATCAAGGTCGGGCCGGAGTCGGCTAATTTGACGATTTCGCTGCCGTAACGGGCATACGTTTTTCGAACGCCGTTTCATGGGAAAAGGACCGCTTGGCGGTCCTTTTTCGCTTCTGCCTGCTTTGTCCGGAGAACTTAATAACATCGACGGCGTACCGACGCGTCACACCATCCAGACGTCTTCGTAGCCGGCATCGTCGATGATGAAGCGTGCGCCGGCCGGCAATCGCAGATAAGGCAGAACCAACGGCAGGCACGCCGACAGGTGCGCGGCGTGCACGGGCTGATAGAAGTCGGCGGCGTCGCTGTATTCGCCGCAATGGAAAAACCAGCCGACGTTGTCGCCTTCGGACAGCGCGATGCGCATGCCGTAGACGGGCATGCGCCCGAGCGTCGACATCGCGACGGCCACCCTGTCTTCGGGTTCAACCGCATGCAGCCCGTAACGTGCGCAAACGGCATCCTGTTGCGCGCGCAGCGCTGTCGGATCGTCGGCCATGTTCGTTTTCTTCCTGTCTTGCGGCACGTCAGCCGGGTTGCCAGCACAACTGCGGATCGGCGCCGCCGGTCGATACGAAATAGGCAGCCGCCTGCACCGCCCTCGCGCGGTCAACGCACTGCCGCGCCGGATAGCTGCCTCGCTGCCCGCCCGCCACGAGTTCGATCGTTTCGTCTGCCGGCGCTTCAGGCGTCGTCAGGGTCAGCAGCGCGGCGTCGAGCTCCGATGCGATGAAGACGGCGTATCGACCGTCGTGGCCACCGCCGATCGTCATCACCGTTGCGTCGCTCGCTTCGAAGGCGACGGTCGAGCGATCGCGGCCATTCAGTCGTTCGACGGCCGCGATCGCCAGCGCGGGATCGTCACACGGCGCTTCCGTCACGTGTGATCGGTTGCCGATCGTCATTTCCTCGATCACGGTCGTCGTTCGCATCCGACGGCTCGTCGTCACAACAGGATGAACGCGTCGTTCTCGACGTAGAAGACGAACGCATCGAGCAATTGCGCGACACTCGGCTCGTCGACCTGATCGTGTGCGTTGATCACGATGTCCTCGATCGTTGCGCTGTCCAGCGTGACCTTCCAGCCTGGTCGGGCCGCGATGGCAGGCGCAACGTCGGCTTGTGCGTCGTCGGCATCTTCGAAAAACGCCCCCTCGGTATCGAGCGTCCACGGCATCGGCGGCAGGTAAAGCCACCCGGAGAAATCGCCGGGACGTTCGAGAATATGGTGCAGCGACACTGCGCTAGGTGAATCGAGCGACATGGGTATTGCGGTGGTATCCGGATTGGTTGCGTTGCATCGGCCGCGCGCGACCCGCGGCAGGCCGTGATTATGCCAATTCCCGGCGCGCCCGCCCCCGCGCGCACGTCAGTCGATGCGCAGCGTAACCGGTGTTCCCGCAAAAACCGCCGCCAACCCCTGCTTCACGTGTTCCAGTCCGTCCGTCGCGCGCACCACGATCGTGACCCGCGCCAGCCCTTGCGCCCATCGCGCATCCGGCGCCAGCTGGATATTCAGCATTTCTCCGCGCAACGAGACGGACTCGACACCGCCGTAGCCGGCCACCCCGCTCTCGCACACTTCCATGTAATACGTGCCGAGGCCGAGCGCCTCGTCTCGTTCGTCGTCTTCGGCACCGCGCTGCAGGATCACGTAGTGTGTCGGCGGGTCGCGATCCGCCACGCCGACGACATGAACGCCGTCCTCGAACGTGTAAGCCGCGACCTCGGCGAAAAAACTGAAATCCATGTCGATCTGCTCCCGGCCCGATGATTTCGACGCCCTCCGGCGCACTACTTTCGTCAGATTATTCGGCCTGCGCGATCACGTCACCGGTTTTTCGTGAAATCGATTGCAATCAGGGCCACTTCGACTTCCGGTCAGGCACGGTTGCGAGTAGTGTCTACGTGCCCGTATTTCGGCTCAGCCGGGCCCGACCGCGCCCGGCGCTCATTACCCCACGCTGCACACTGGAGATCTGCGATGAAACGTTCGAAGTTCCTGTTGTCGGGCCTGCTGCTCGCGTCGGCCCTCGGCTTCACGGCCGTCGCCGCGCACGCGGACGACCTGCTCGATTCCGTGAAGAAAGCCGGCGTGCTGCGCGTCGGCCTCGAGGGCACGTATCCGCCGTTCAATTCGCGCGGCACGTCCGGCCAGCTCGAGGGCTTCGACGTCGACGTCGCGAACGCCGTCGCCGGCAAGCTCGGCGTGAAGACGCAGTTCATCCCGACCGAATGGAGCGGCATCATCGCCGGCCTGCAGGCCGGCAAGTTCGACGTGATCGTCAACCAGGTCACGATCACGCCGCAGCGCAAGGAAGCGCTCGACTTCAGCGAACCGTACACGTACTCGGCCGCGCAGCTGATCCAGCGCAAGGACGACACGCGCAACTTCAAGTCGCTCGACGATTTCAAGGGCAAGAAGCTCGGCGTGACGCTCGGCACCAACTACGACCAGATGGCGCGCACCGTGCCGGGCATCGAGGTGCAGACGTATCCGGGCGCGCCGGAGAAGCTGCGCGATCTCGCCGCGGGCCGCATCGAGGCGACGCTCGACGACCGCTTGATGCTGCCGTACATGATCAAGACGTCGAACCTGCCGCTGCGCGCGGGGGCGGTGCTGAACGGCGGCAAGCAGGAAATGGCGATCCCGTTCCGCAAGGGCAACCCGAAGTTCGAGAAGGCGATCAACGACGCGCTCGAGTCGCTGCGCAAGGACGGTACGCTGAAGAAGATCTCGACGCACTGGTTCGGCAGCGACGTGACGGTGCCGGTCGCGCAGTAAGCGATCGGGCGCTTCGACGCGTCACGCCGGTCTTGTCGATGAGCGCGTGACGCGTCTTCTCAAGCCGCTTCGTCGAAGCGCGCGAGCAGCATCTGGCCGATCGGCGTCAGCGCCGGACGCACGGCCACCGCATTCACGCGCACCTGCGTCGGGTCCACCAACCGCTTCTCGACCAGCACGGCGAAAGCGGGATTCGATTGATCGACACTGTCCGGCGCACGTGCAATGCGCAGCAGCATCGAGAATTCATGCGGGCTCAGCATGGTTCGTGTCTCCTGATCGTCCGCGATCCGGTCCGAACCGGCGTCGATCGTGTTTTCGAAGGAAATGGCGCGATGCATGATCGCTGCGGCGCCGGGAGCGAGATCCCGGTGGTCTGCCGGCGACGCGGGCACGTCGTCGCCTGCAGGGTGCGCGGTCGCGATCGGGCAAGGTCGCCGCGACGGGAACGTAACGTTAGGGGCGCACCGTGACGCAGGCGTGACAGCGAAACGGGGGCGAAACGACGGCGGCCGTCCTCCGCAGGGAACGTGCTGCAACTGATATGCGTGGTCGCACGTCGAGCATGGACTTCGAGCCGAATCGAAAAACTGCGTCAGTCCTGCGTGAACTGTTCGTGGAGCCGCCCCGGCTTCGCTTTGCCTTTCGCAATTGCTTAACCTTAACCGCATCGGACGCATTGGCGTAGGCTTGACGCCGTCGGGTTCGAGCACGTCGAGAGCTTGTCATCGCATAGCGCGGTGCGCGAGCGATGGGCAACCCAAAGCTCTGTTCGAATGGGACGACGACAACGCAATCCTGGACATCCGAGAACCCTACTTGCTCGTCTGCATGCGTTGGTCAGACGCAATAGTGCAGCCGAATTGATTCTCTCGAGACGCGAGAAGTGCGCCAGAAAAGACGAAGGGCCGGGAGACAAAATCTCCCGGCCCTTCGTTCAATGTGGTGCCGGCTGCAGGACTCGAACCCGCCACCTGATGATTACAAAGCTCCAGAAGAATTTCGAGGAATCAAAGCGTTAGCTAAGAATTGATTCTACAAGGACGTCGCAAGGGCAAGGCTGAAACGCATAGCCTGCAAGTCTCCCGTTCTGGTTGTAGAACAAAGAAGAGACAGCCGACATCTAGCTTGCCGACAGCGCGGACGCCAGCGTGCCGCGAGGGGATCCGATTTTCGTACTCGATGGCGTTCTTGCCCACGTCGAGGATGACGAAAAAAAATTTTACAAACCCTACAGATTTTCTCAACAGCACCGATAATTAATCAGACGAATGCATGTTCGGTTCGTCGCACATAGCCTCAGTCCAATTATTGAGAAAATCACTATGCGACAACTCACGAAGAAGTGCGTTTTGGCGGCTCTGCTGTCATCGGCTGTCGTCGGTGCCCATGCTGGCACCGCCGCAATTCAGAAAACGACGACGCCGCCGCAAGCGCTCATTTTTTCGACCGGTGCCGGTTTTTCAGCTGGCGCATATTTCGGGTTGAGCGGTTCGGATTTTCCGGGCTCACTGCTGACCGCAAACAAAAAACTGACTAGCATCGATGTTCAAACCACATCGTATATCGGTGCAACGAACGATGTCGTTTCCGTTTGTTATTTGCCGCCGTACACGACACAATCGAATTATTGTCGCAATGAAATTGTTCCGGGGACCAGCGTTAGTCTTAAGGACTTCAATAACCTGCCATTTGGTAACGGCGCCTCCTTTGTGATCAGGCACAATCCGAGCGGACGGCCTAGTACGACTCTGAATCCCGCAGGCACAGAATCTGTGACCTACAACTACTCGTATTGATGAGTACGTGCCCCGCTTGAGAAGTCGGCGGGGCGTTTTCGATTTCACGACGCGGGGTCTCCATGGAAATCAATTCGAGCCTTTTGACGACGACGCAAAATAGCGGTACGGCCAAATCAACGGTAACACCTGCGGTCAACGATTCGACCAGCGCTGCCGCTTATGCATCCACTTCGGCACAATCGACAGCGATACAAGACGATACCGTAACGTTGAGCGGTGAAGCAATTATGCTCTCGCGACTGTATGGTGGTTCCGAAAAGGGAATTCCAGCAACGCCGTTAGTCGGATCGAAAGACGTTGGTGCGGCTGATCCGGTTATGTGGCTTAATGCAGACGACCGTAGCGCGTTGTCGGACCTGTACGGGTATGCACGGCGGACTGGCGCCGACCTGCATTACGTTGACGATATCGCGTTTCAGCTTGCCTATTATCGACAAACTGCGGGTACGGTTGTATCGAACTGGACGACTAACCCGATGTACGATATGGAAGGCCATCGGCTCACGTTTTCTTTCAGTGACAAAGATGTCGCATCTGCAAAAGCGATCCAATCCAACAGCAACAATACCAAGCTGGATAAGGGTTTTCTGAATTACATTTTGGATCAAGGCTACGGCCAAAACCATATTATGAATTTCCAGTTTCTGGAAAAATTCGTTACTCGCAGCTCAAGCGCCGACAACACAAATTCTAATGCATCGGAATTTGGAGCATATGCAGCCACACCTAGATCGACTGTCATTGCATCAAAAGATATCGAATTCCATCGTCCGGAACCGGATTTTATAAGCATCAACGGCGTGTTCACCATTACCGCAAAAGGTGCGAAAAACGGTTTTGTACTGATCGATGGTCAGCCGGTACAGCAACAGAAAACGAATTCAAACGGGCACCTCGCGGTCAATATCCAAAAGCCATCTTTCATGGAAATGATATTTTCGATGCTGAAAGGGGAACCTGTTAAGCCGGCCGTGGCAACTCATCATAAAAAGGCATCGTGATATCGTTCACGCACCAGGCAAAACGATGTGCCTACACGATAGAGCGAGCCCGCCATATGTGGGCTTTTTCATTTGTTGAAAAATTCAAGACAAGTCTCTAATAATCAAAGTGTTAGATAGAAACCCGTGAGGAGGCAGAAAAATGGCCATATCTTGGTTGTTTGTATGTTGATAGCCGACCAAAAGTGAGCCGTTTGCAGCAAGTTTTTTCATCGAAAATTGACCCACATGTTCGAATGCCTGCTTGGGATGCCAAGCAGGAGAACCGGAGTGATTACGTTCAGGCAGGCAAAATTATGATTGGTGGCGGGGTGAATATTCCACCTGAAGTACTCGAAGATATCTTCGGATACACGCGTCGCAATTTCCCCGATGTTGTAGGTCTCTGCCATGTTGATGACGCTTATCAATTGTTGGTCGGTCACTTACATCGGCAGTATGCCATCCCGACATGCCTTTTGTCGTTTTGTAGAACGTGTGCGATTTTGTAGAACAAAAAAAGCGGGCCCCATCTCTGGGACCCGCTTCGGTATTGGTGCCGGCTGCAGGACTCGAACCCGCCACCTGATGATTACAAATCAACTGCTCTACCAGATGAGCTAAGCCGGCGTAGCGCGAGATTCTACCTCATTTCACGATCTTGAGGCGAGGTCTGCTGCCGCCTTTCGAGCCGTCGCCGTCGGTTTTCGGCGGTTCGTCGGCCCCTTCGGACGGCTCCTCGTTCGCGCCGCTGTCGGCGACCGGCGCCAACGGCGAGACAGGCTCGTCGCGCTGCGCGTCATCGGCCGGCACGGCGTCATCGTCGAACGCGCCCGAATCCTCGCCTTCGCCTGCGACCGCATCGACCTGGAACGCCATGCCCTGCCCGTTCTCGCGCGCATAGATCGCGAGCACGTTGGCAACCGGAATCTCGATCTTGTGCGCCTTCCCGGAGAACCGGGCCGTGAACTCGATCCACTCGTTGCCCATCTGCAACTGGCTCGTCGCCTCGAAGCTGATGTTGAGCACGATCTCGCCGTCACGCACGAACTGACGCGGCACGCGCGTCGAGTTGTCGACCCTCACCGCGATATGCGGCGTGTAACCGTTATCGGTGCACCACTCGTACAACGCGCGCAGCAGATAAGGCTTCGTTGAAATCTCTTGCATCACAATCCTCGAACCCGGAGCGGGCACGCGGCACGCCGCGCCGCCCGCTCCGTCATGCCTTCATTGCAACATTAACGACGCATGACCTTTTCGGACGGCGTCAGTGCTTCGATGTAGGCCGGACGGCTGAAGATCCGCTCGGCATACTTCATCAGCGGCGCGGCGTTCTTCGACAGCTCGATGCCGTAGTGATCCAGGCGCCACAGCAGCGGTGCGATCGCGACGTCGAGCATCGAGAACTCCTCGCCAAGCATGTACTTGTTCTTCACGAAGATCGGCGCGAGCTGCGTCAGGCGATCGCGGATCGCGAGGCGGGCCTTCTCGTGATTCTTCTCCGCCGCCTTGCCCTTCTCGTTCTCGAGCGTGCTGACGTGGACGAACAGCTCCTTCTCGAAGTTGAGCAGGAACAGGCGCGCACGCGCGCGCTGCACCGGGTCGGCCGGCATCAGTTGCGGATGCGGGAAGCGCTCGTCGATGTACTCGTTGATGATGTTCGATTCGTACAGGATCAGGTCGCGCTCGACCAGGATCGGCACCTGACCGTACGGGTTCATCACCGAAATGTCTTCCGGCTTGTTGAACAGGTCGACGTCACGGATTTCGAAGTCCATGCCCTTCTCGAACAGCACCAGCCGGCAACGCTGGGAGAACGGGCAAGTTGTGCCGGAATACAGAACCATCATATTTGCGTTTCCTCAAAAAAGCCGAGGGCCGGCACGCGGCGAAACCCCTTTCACGGGTTCCGCCTTGCGCCGGCCCCACGCCGGTCAGGCGTGTTTACTTGATATCTTTCCAGTACGCGGCATTCAGCCGCCAGGCCAGGAAAGTCAGGACACCGAGAAAGATCAGCACCCACACGCCGAGGCGCTTGCGGGTCTGCTGGGCCGGCTCGGACATCCATGTCATATAGGCCACCAGGTCGGCCACCGCAGCATCGTAGTCAGGCGACGACAGCGTCCCCGGCGTGACCTGCTGGAAGCCGACGAGCGTGTGGACCTTCTCGCCCGTCTCCTCGTCCGTCTTGTCTTCGAATTTGGCTACGCGTTGCCCCTGCAGTTGCCACAACACATGGGGCATGCCGACGTTCTCGAACACCGCGTTGTTCCAGCCGGTCGGCCGCGTATCGTCGCGGTAGAAGCTGCGCAGATACGTGTACAGCCAGTCGCGGCCGCGCGCGCGCTCCTCGACCGACAGGTCGGGCGGCGTGGTGCCGAGCCAGTTCTTCGCGTCGTCGGGCCGCATCGCAACGGACATCGTGTTCCCGACCTTGTCGGTCGTGAACAGGAGATTCTTTTCGATCTCCTTCTGGGATATGCCCAGATCCGTCAGACGGTTGTAGCGCATCAGGTTCGCGCTGTGGCAGTTCAGGCAATAGTTTACAAACAATTGCGCGCCGTGCTGAAGCGAAACGAGATTTTCCGTGTTATCGGGCGCCCGGTCGAGCGGAAAATTACCCTCCGCCCGCGCGGCCGGCGCCGCCAGCAGCGCACAGGCGGTCGCCCCGATCAGCGCGAGCGTCGAAAGCAGTTTCTTCATGTCGTTCTCTCCTCGCTCACGTTAATGGGGCTTGAAGCGCACCCGTTCCGGCGGCTGCTTGAACGTGCCAAGCGGCGTCCAGACGGGCATGCCGAGGAAGAACGCGAAGTAGATCAACGCACAGGCCTGCGCGATCAGCGTCGCCGCCGGCGATGGCGGGCGCGTGCCGAGAAACGCGAGGGTCAGGAACGCCGCGACGAAGATCCCGAGGAACACCTTGTGGAACAGCGGCCGGTAGCGGATCGACTTCACCGGGCTGCGGTCGAGCCACGGCAGGAAGAACAGCGTGATCACCGCCGAGCCCATCACGACGACGCCCCAGAACTTCGACTCCGTCAGGTACATGAACACGACGATCGCGGCGGCCAGCACCGGCAACCCGACCTTCCACTTGCCGCGCGCGCGGATCAGCGCGAGCACGCCGAGCAGCGCGATCACGATCATCAGCACGATCTTGAACGGGTCGGTGGTCGCGCGCAGCATCGCGTAGAACGCGGTGAAGTACCAGACCGGCGCGATCTCGGGCGGCGTCTGCAGCGGGTTCGCCGGGACGAAGTTGTTCGCCTCGAGGAAGTAGCCGCCCATCTCCGGCGAGAAGAACACGATCAGCGCGAACACCATCAGGAACACGCACACGCCGAGGAAGTCGTGCACCGAGTAGTACGGGTGGAACGGAATGCCGTCGAGCGGGATGCCGTTCTCGTCCTTCTTCGCCTTGATCTCGATGCCGTCCGGGTTGTTCGACCCGACTTCGTGCAACGCAACGAGGTGCGCGACGACGAGCCCGACCAGCACGAGCGGAATCGCGATCACGTGGAACGCGAAGAAGCGGTTCAGCGTGACGTCGGACACGACGTAGTCGCCGCGAATCCACAGCGACAGGTCCGGGCCGACGAACGGGATCGCCGAGAACAGGTTCACGATCACCTGCGCGCCCCAGAACGACATCTGGCCCCACGGCAGCAGATAGCCGAAGAACGCCTCGGCCATCAGGCACAGGAAGATCGCGCAGCCGAAGATCCACACGAGCTCGCGCGGCTTGCGGTACGACCCGTACAGCAGCCCGCGGAACATGTGCAGGTAGACGACCACGAAGAACATCGATGCACCGGTCGAGTGCATGTAGCGAATCAGCCAGCCCCACGGCACCTCGCGCATGATGTACTCGACCGACGCGAACGCGAGCGTCGAGTCGGGCTTGTAGTTCATCGTCAGGAAGATGCCCGTGACGATCTGGTTGACGAGCACCAGCAGCGCGAGGGAGCCGAAGAAGTACCAGAAGTTGAAGTTCTTCGGCGCGTAGTACTCGGAGACGTGCTTCTTCCAGGTGGACGTGAGCGGGAAGCGCTGATCGATCCAGCCGGTGAAACCTGTCGTGGAGACTTCCTTGTTGTCGACGGCCATCACGCTTCTCCTTTCTCGTCCTTGCCGATCACGAGGGTCGTCGCCGACGTGAACATGTAGGGCGGGATGTCGAGATTCTGAGGCGCCGGCTTGTTCTTGAACACGCGGCCGGCGAGGTCGTAGGTCGAACCGTGACACGGGCACAGGAAACCGCCCGGCCAGTCGTCCGGCAGGTTCGGCTGCGGACCCGGCGTGAAGCGTTGGCTAGGCGTGCAGCCGAGGTGCGTGCACACGGCCATCACGACGAGAATATTCTTGCGATCGGCCCGCGCGCGATATTCGTTCGCGCAATACGCGGGCAACGGCATCGAATACGGGGATTTCGTGGTCGGATCGGCCACTTCCTTGTCGGCCTTGACCACGTCGGCCAGCATCGAATCGGTGCGATTGAGGATCCAGACGGGTTTGCCGCGCCACGGCACGGTGACCATTTCGCCGGGCTTCAGGCCGCTGATATCGACCTCGACCGGTGCACCGGCCGCTTTCGCTTTCGCGGACGGCGCGAGCGACGCCGCGAAAGGTATGACGGTGGCTACGCCTCCTACGCCACCTGCTACGGATGTCGCAATCAGCCAGGTACGGCGGCCGCTGTCGACGCGTTTCTCTTCCTTGTCTCGCATCACACGCCCCACTTCTGAGTTGGATTTTCCGTCACGACTTTTCATTCCGCCGCTAGTTTGCGCGAATGGAGTCGCCATTTACAAGGCCCGGCGATGAAAATCCCTTCGAAGTGATTGATAGTTAAGGGTTATCCCCCACTATCGGAGCGATTAAATCATTCCACTTTTAAGCGGATGCTACATTGTGAAATTTCGATGCGCTGCCGCAAATCCGTCGCTCAGACCGGATTATGAATATCGATAAAAAGGTGTTCGAGATCGAATTCTTCGGACAAGTGGCGTCCCAGCGCCTGAATTCCGTAGCGCTCGGTCGCATGGTGCCCCGCCGCAACGAACGCGACACCGCTCTCCGCCGCCGCGTGCGTGGTCGATTCGGACACCTCGCCGGTCAGGAACACGTCCGCGCCGGCATCGATCGCCGCGTCGAAATAGCTCTGCGCGGCGCCCGTGCACCACGCGATGCGGCGCAGTTGCGTGTCCGGGTCGCCCAGCACGAGCGGCGTGCGGCCGAGCGTGCGCTCCACCTTCGCGACGAAGTGTTCGAGCGTGACGGGCATCGGCAGCGTCGCCATCCAGCCCAGGTCGCCTTCGCCGAAGCGCTGCTCGCCGATCAGGCCGAGCTTTTCGCCGAGCTGCGCGTTGTTGCCGAACTCGGGGTGCGCGTCCAGCGGCAGGTGAAACGCGAACAGGTTCAGGTCGTTCGCGAGCAGCAGCTTCAGGCGCTGATACTTGCGGCCGGTGATCTGCGGCGCCTCGTTGCGCCAGAAATAGCCGTGATGGACGAGCACGGCATCCGCCCCCCATTCGAGCGCGGCTTCGAGGAGCGCGACCGACGCCGTCACGCCGGTGGCGATCTTCTCGATCTTGCGGCGCCCTTCGACCTGGAGGCCGTTCGGGCAATAGTCCTTGAAGCGCGCGGTTTCAAGGGTATTGTTCAAGTACAATTCAAGTTCGATCCGATCCATATAAACCTCTAATCCATTCAGATGCTTAGACGCTTCTGGCTGTTCTTCGCGCAAGCGGTGACCGTACTGCTCGCGCTGATGTTCATCGTCGTGACGCTCAAGCCGCAATGGCTGCAACGGCAAGGACAGCTCGGCAAGCAGCTCGCCACGCCGATCGTCGCGCTGCGCGAAGTCGCGCCGGGCATCGGCGGCGCACCGGCGACCACGTCGTATGCCGAAGCCGCGCAGAAGGCGATGCCGGCCGTCGTCAACGTGTTCTCCAGCAAGGACGGCTCGCTGCCGCCCGACCCGCGCGCAAAGGATCCGCTGTTCCGTTACTTCTTCGGCGACCGCAACGCCCGCAAGCAGCAGGACGAGCCGGCCGCCAACCTCGGCTCCGGCGTCATCGTGAGCCCTGAAGGTTACATTCTAACGAACCAGCACGTCGTGGACGGCGCCGACCAGATCGAAGTCGCGCTCGCCGACGGCCGCACGGCCACCGCGAAAGTGATCGGCAGCGATCCCGAAACCGATCTCGCGGTGCTGAAGATCAACATGACGAACCTGCCGACGATCACGCTCGGCCGCTCCGACCAGTCGCGCGTCGGCGACGTCGTGCTCGCGATCGGCAACCCGTTCGGCGTCGGCCAGACGGTGACGATGGGGATCATCAGCGCGCTCGGCCGCAACCACCTCGGCATCAACACGTTCGAGAACTTCATCCAGACCGACGCGCCGATCAACCCCGGCAACTCCGGCGGCGCACTGGTCGACGTGAACGGCAACCTGCTCGGCATCAACACGGCGATCTATTCGCGCTCGGGCGGCTCGCTCGGCATCGGTTTCGCGATTCCGGTCTCGACCGCGCGCACGGTGCTCGAAAGCATCATCACGACCGGCTCGGTCACGCGCGGCTGGATCGGCGTCGAGCCGCAGGACGTCACGCCGGAAATCGCCGAGTCGTTCGGGCTCCAGCAGAAATCGGGCGCGATCGTCGCGGGCGTGCTGCAGGGCGGCCCCGCCGACAAGGCCGGCATCAAGCCGGGCGACATCCTGGTGAGCGTCAACGGCGAGGACATCACCGACACGACGAAGCTGCTGAACGTCGTCGCGCAAATCAAGCCGGGCACGCCGACCAAGGTGCACGTCGTCCGCAAGGGCAAGCAGTTCGACGTGAACGTCGTGATCGGCAAGCGTCCGCCGCCGCCGAAGCAGACGCTCGACGAGCAGGACAGCGATAGCGAATGAGGCTCGGCGGGCGGCACACGCCTGCCGGTCGCGACGCGATTTGATGCGGCGCGGAAATGAAAAAGGGCAGCCGGCTGGCTGCCCTTTTGCTTTGCTTCAAACGATGTCTGGTGCCGGGAAGGCTGCGTTGGCATGTGCTGGCTGGCGGCCAACCACGGGTACCGGCCTCCGGCCTGACCGGAAAAGCCGCCCGGCGCCGCGCCGTCAACCCGCGGCTTCGCCGTTCCCCGCCTCGCCCTCTTCCGCAGGCTTCTTCGGCACGAAGAACCGCGCGGCCAGCAGCCCGATCTCGAACAGCACGACGAGCGGCAGCGCCAGCATCAGTTGCGAGAACACGTCCGGCGGCGTGACGACCGCCGCGACCACGAATGCGCCGACGATCACGTACGGTCGCATCTCCTTCAGCTTCTTCAGGGACAGCACGCCCATCCGGACGAGCAGCACGACGACGATCGGCACCTCGAACGTGACGCCGAACGCGATGAACATCCCGAGCACGAAGCTCAGGTAGTTGTCGATGTCGGTCGTCATCTCGGCCCCGAGCGGCGCGTTGTAGTGCGCCATCACGCGGAAGATCGTCGGAAACACGAGGAAGTACGCGAAGGCCATCCCGCACAGAAACAGCACGTAGCTGCTGCCGACGAGCGGCGTGACCAGCTTCTTCTCGTGCTGGTACAGCCCCGGCGCGACGAACGCCCAGATCTGGTACAGCACGATCGGCAGCGCGATCACGAGCGCGACGAGCATCGTGACCTTCATCGGCACGAAGAACGAGCCGGTGACGTCGGTGACGATCATCTTGCCGTCTTTCGGCAGGTTCTCCATCAACGGCCGCGCGAGCAGCCTGAAGATGTCGGGCGCCCAGTAGACGAGCCCGAGGAACACGACGATCACGGCCAGCCCCGCGCGAATGATGCGATCGCGAAGCTCGACGAGATGGGAAATGAAGGTTTCTTCCGGGGCGTCGCCCGGGTTCTGCTGGGGGTCGCTCACACCGGCCCTCGGTAGGATTGACGAGCGAGCATGCGCTCGACTCAGAAGAAGCGCGTCGGCCGGCGCAGGCTGGCCGGCTGGTGGCGCGCGACGCGTGCGGCGCCCGACTGCACGTGGGTGCGGCGGGTCGTCGCGCGCTTGTACCAGACAGGCGTCGCCGCCTGCTTGATGCGCCAGTTGCGACGCTTCGGCGCAAGCGCGGCCGAACTGCCGCCACGCCACGACGGCGCCGCGGGCGTGTCGCTACCGTACGTGCCGGCATCGACCGAGCCTTCGTTGACACCGCCGACCGCGGAATGCCACGTGTCGTTCAGCGCCTTCTCGTGCTCGCGCAGGTTGTCGTGAATCGTCGTCTCGACATTGCGCGCGGCCGATTCGAAATCGGTCTTCATCGTCCGCAGCGCGTCGAGTTCGATTTCGCGCGAGACCTCGGCCTTCACGTCGTTGATGTACCGCTGCGCGCGCCCGAACAGCGCGCCTGCCGTACGCGCGACGCGCGGCAGGCGCTCGGGGCCGAGCACCACGAGCGCGACGACGCCGATCAGCGCCATCTTCGAAAGACCGAGATCCAGCATCGCGAATGCCTGTCAGCGTGCCGGCGTTACGCCTTGTTCGAATCGGAACGCGTCGTTTCCTTCGCGTTGACGTCGACCGTGCCCGAACGCGGCAATTGCTGCGCGTCCGCCGGCGTTTCGCCTTCCTTCATGCCGTCCTTGAAACCCTTCACGGCGCTGCCGAGGTCGTTGCCGATGTTGCGCAGCTTCTTCGTACCGAAAACCAGCGCGACGATCAGCAGCACGATCAGCCAGTGCCAAATGCTCAATCCACCCATGATGAAACCTCTCCTCAACCACGCCGCGATGCGGCGCAAATCGCCGGCGACGCGCCGGCTTCGACTATCGGATGCGGGGAAACGCCCCGCGTCGTCAACCCATCCGTTGCCACGGGCGCGGGCCGGCCAGGATATGCGCGTGCAGGTGGTAGACCTCCTGCCCGCCGCCCGGGCCCGTGTTGATCACCGTGCGAAAACCGGTTTCGCCGCCCGTATACGCGACCCCGAGCTGGTCGGCCAGACGCGCGACGAGCAGCATCAGCCGGCCGAGCATCGGCGCATCGGCGTCCCCCACCGCCGACAGCGTCGGCACGTGCCGGCGCGGAATCACGAGCACGTGCGTCTCGGCCGCCGGGCGGATGTCGCGGAACGCGACGAATTCGTCGTCCTCGTGCACCTTCGTGCTCGGGATCTCGCCTGCCGCGATCTTGCAGAACAGGCAATTCGGATCGTGACTCATGTTGCTCCTGCAAACGCCCGCGCGCCCCGGTCAGAACCACGCCTGCGGATCGAGCGTCTTGTTGTCGTTCAGGTACAGCCAACCCTTGATGATACGGTACAGCGTCCAAATCCATGTGACAAACACCACGACGAATCCGATCGCGACGAACAGCAGCGCGATCCCGATTGCGTAAGCGATCAGCGCGCGCCAGAACGTGCGGATCTGCCACTCGAAGTGATCGGCGTACGGCGTGCCGGCCACGTCGCCGCGCTTCACGTAGTTGATGATGATCGCGACGATGCCCGTGACGCCGCCCGTCAGCCAGTGAATCGCATAGAGGCCGTACAGCACGTGGGTCAGCGTGCGCAGCCCGTTCAGGCGTTCGGCATCGGCTGCTCCCGGCACCGCCGGCGTCGGAAACTGGTTCGACGTTTCGTTCATGATGCTACCCCCGTCAGATGACAATTCTTACAGCTTACCGCACTGTTGCCACCGCGGCGGGGCCTGTGCGTCACCCGCCGTTTTCCTCGCGCTCGCGACGCTTGCGCAGCGCTTTTTCCTCGATGCCCGACAAGCCTTCGCGGCGCTCGAGTTCGGCGATCACGTCGGCCGGGCTCAGGTCGAAATGCGACAGCATCACGAGGCAGTGGAACCACAGATCGGCCACCTCGCCGACGAGCGCGCTCGGCGCGCCGCCCTGGCGCACGTCCTTCGCGGCCAGCACGACTTCCGTCGCCTCTTCGCCGATCTTCTTCAGCACCGCATCGTCGCCCTTGTGGAACAGGCGCGACACGTACGATTGATCGGGATCGCCGCCCTTGCGGCTATCGATCACGGCCGCGAGGCGCAGCAGCGTGTCTTCGGTCGATTGCGTCATTTGTAGATGTGTTCGGGGTCTTTCAGCACCGGCTCGACCGCGACCCAGTCGCCGCTGTCCACGTTGCCTTCGAATTTCTGGAAGAAGCACGAATGCCGGCCGGTGTGGCACGCGATGCCCGACACCTGCTCGACCTTCAGCAGCACGACGTCCTCGTCGCAGTCGAGCCGCACCTCGTGCACGTGCTGCACGTGGCCCGACTCCTCGCCCTTGAACCACAGGCGCTTGCGCGACCGCGAATAATAGACCGCGCGCCGCGTCTCGATCGTCTTCGCGAGCGCTTCGCGGTTCATCCACGCGAACATCAGCACGTCGTTCGTCGACGCTTCCTGCGCGATCACCGGCACGAGGCCGTTGTCGTCCCAGCGGACTTTGTCGAGCCACGCGGGCAGGGATTTCGTTTCGGTATTCATCACAGCCTCACCGGGATGCCCTGGTCGGACATGAAACGCTTCGCCTCGCCGACCGTGTGCTCGCCGTAGTGGAAGATGCTCGCGGCCAGCACCGCGTCGGCGCGACCGTCCTTGATGCCGTCCGCGAGATCCTGCAGGCAGCCGACGCCGCCCGACGCGATCACCGGCACCGGCACCGCGTCCGACACGCCGCGCGTGAGCGCGAGGTCGAAGCCCGACTTCGTGCCGTCGCGGTCCATGCTCGTGAGCAGGATCTCGCCCGCGCCGAGCTCGGCCATCTTGCGCGCCCATTCGATCGCGTCGAGGCCCGTGTTCTTGCGGCCGCCGTGCGTGAACACTTCCCAGCGCGGCGTCTCGCCGTCCGCCGATACGCGCTTCGCGTCGATCGCGACGACGATGCACTGCGAGCCGTACTTGTCGGCCGCGTCGCGCACGAGCTGCGGATTCGCGACCGCCGACGAATTCATGCTGACCTTGTCCGCACCCGCGTTCAGCAGGCGCCGTACGTCCTCGACGGCACGCACGCCGCCGCCGACGGTCAGCGGAATGAACACCTGCGACGCAACGGCTTCGATGATCGGCAGGATCAGGTCGCGCTGGTCGGACGTCGCGGTGATGTCGAGGAAAGTCAGTTCGTCGGCACCCTGCTCGTCGTAGCGGCGGGCGATTTCGACGGGGTCGCCGGCGTCGCGCAGCTCGACGAAATTGACGCCCTTGACGACACGCCCGGCAGTCACGTCCAGGCAGGGGATGATGCGTTTAGCTAGAGCCATGATGTTGCGCCAAATGCCGCGCTGGGACGGCCGGTTGCGGAAGCCTCGCGCGAGGCTTCCGGTCGGGGCTGCTCGCGGGCAGCCCCGGCGAACGCGACGACCGCGGTTACGCGTTGTCGAGTTCGCCGTTCAGTTCGTCCGCGCGCTTTTGCGCGGCCGCGAAATCGAGATCGCCGGAGTAGATCGCACGGCCGCAGATCACGCCTTCGACGCCGTGCTCTTCCACTTCGCACAGGCTCTCGATGTCCGTGAGGTTCGACAGGCCGCCGCTCGCGATCACCGGGATGCCGACGGCCTGCGCGAGCTTCACGGTCGCGTCGATGTTGATGCCCTGCAGCATCCCGTCGCGGCCGATGTCCGTGTAGACGATCGATTCGACGCCGTAGTCCTCGAACTTCTTCGCGAGATCGATCACTTCGTGGCCGGTCAGCTTGCTCCAGCCGTCGGTCGCGACCTTGCCGTCCTTCGCGTCCAGCCCGACGATGATGTTGCCCGCGAACGCGGTGCATGCGTCCTGCAGAAAGCCCGGATTCTTCACGGCGGCCGTGCCGATGATCACATAGGACAGGCCGGCGTCGAGATACTTCTCGATCGTCTCGAGGCTGCGGATGCCGCCGCCGAGCTGCACCGGGATTTCGTCGCCGACTTCGTCGAGGATCGCTTCGATCGCCTCGAGATTCTTCGGCTTGCCGGCGAATGCGCCGTTCAGGTCGACGAGATGGAGCCGCCGGGCGCCGAGATCGACCCACTTGCGGGCCATCGCCGCCGGGTCCTCGGAGAAAATCGTGGCCTGGTCCATATCGCCCTGTTTGAGGCGCACACACTGACCGTCTTTGAGGTCGATGGCCGGAATCAGCAACATAGCAATCGGGTGTCGTCGTGGAAAATGAAAAGAATCCGGCGCGTACCGGCCAAACCGGTGCCGCGCCGTCTCGCTAGTTTAGTACAACTCTATCGGCGCTTAAGCGGGCAAGCCCCGCGCGACAGGCCGTTCGGCCAGATCGACTGTGGCTCGCGCACCACGTTTACGGTTTCCAGTGTACGAAGTTGCGATACAGACGCAACCCGACCTCCGCGCTTTTCTCGGGGTGGAATTGGGTCGCGAAGAGATTGTCCCGCGCGACCGCGGACGTAAACGGCGCGCCGTAGGCCGTTTCGCCGACCGTGTGCGCCGGGTTGTCCGGCGTCACGTAATAGCTGTGCACGAAGTAGAAATATGCGTCGTCGGGCACGCCGTCCCACAGCGGGTGCGGCTGCGCCTGGCGCACGCGGTTCCAGCCCATCTGCGGCACCTTGAAGCGCGAGCCGTCGTCCTGCAGCCGGCCGTCGAGCTCGAAGCGCACGACCTTGCCGGGCAGCAGCCCGAGGCCCTTCGTGTCGCCTTCCGCGCTCCAGTCGAACAGCATCTGCTCGCCGACGCACACGCCGAGCAGCGGCTTCGTGCGCGACGCTTCGATCACCGCTTCCTGCAGCCCCGATTCGCCGAGGCAGCGCATGCAGTCGGGCATCGCGCCCTGGCCGGGCAGCACGACGCGGTCGGCCGCGCGAATCGCGGCCGGCGTGTCGACGATCGCCACGTCGGCGGCCGGTTCGGCCTTCTTGAGCGCCTGCGCGACCGAGCGCAGGTTGCCCATCCCATAGTCCACAATCGCAATCGAAGTTTTCATCTCAGTGCAGGCAGTAGCGCCCTCAGTCCATTGACGATGAATTCCACCGCCAGCGCCGACAGCATCAGACCCATCAGCCGCGTGGCGATGTTGATGCCGGTGCGGCCGATCCAGTTCGCGATCGGCTCGGCGAGCCGCATCGCGACGAAACACAGAAAAGCCAGGGCCGCGCCGATCGCGACCAGCCCGGCCCGCTCATACCAGTGATGCGCGCTCGCCGCATAGACGATCACCGTGCTGATCGAGCCGGGGCCCGTGAGCAGCGGAATCGCCAGCGGCACGACCGCGATGTTGTCCTTCAGCTCGGCTTCGTCGCGCTCCTCGGGCGTCGATCGCGTGTTGCCGATCTGCGCGTTGAGCATGTTGATCGCCATCAGCAGCATGATGATCCCGCCGCCGACTTCGAGCGACCCGACCGAAATGCCGAAGAAGTGGATGATCTGCTGCCCGAGCAGCGCGGTCACCGTCATCACGCAGAACACCGACACCGACGCGATCCGGATCGTGCGCCGCCGCTCGGCGTCCGTCTGCTGCGCCGTCAGGCTCAGGAAGAACGGCACTGCACCGACCGGATTGATCAGCGCGAGCAGCGAAATGAACGATTTGAGCAGATCCATCGCAAGCCGGCGCCGCGCGCCGAAGCCGTGAGGTTGTCCCGAGCGCAGTCCGTTCGGACGTTCAGAGGCTTCCTTTCGTCGACGGAATCTGCCCCGCCGCGCGCTCGTCGAGCTCCACCGCCGCGCGCAGCGCGCGGCCGAAGGCCTTGAACACCGTCTCGAGCTGATGGTGCGCGTTGATCCCGCGCAGGTTGTCGATGTGCAGCGTGACGCCCGCGTGGTTCACGAACCCGCGGAAGAACTCGATCGACAGGTCGACGTCGAACGTGCCGATCCGCGCGCGTGTGAACGGCACGTGGAATTCGAGGCCGGGCCGGCCCGAGAAGTCGATCACGACGCGCGACAGCGCCTCGTCGAGCGGCACGTACGAATGGCCGTAGCGGCGGATGCCCTTGCGATCGCCGATCGCCTTCGCGACGGCCTGGCCAAGCGTGATGCCGACGTCCTCGACCGTGTGGTGATCGTCGATATGCGTGTCGCCATGCGCTTCGACCTCGAGATCGACCAGACCGTGTCGCGCGATCTGGTCGAGCATATGGTCGAGAAACGGCACGCCGGTGGCCAGCTTCTGCCGGCCGGTGCCGTCGAGATCGAGCTTCACACGGATCTGCGTTTCGCTGGTATTGCGAACGACTTCCGCCACACGCATGGCAATTCCTTGATCGAGTCTGATGTAAATGGGGATTGATCGTCGCGCGCCGCCGCGCCCTGGGCTCAACCGGGCAGCGCGAGTTTCAAGGCGGCCAGCAGGCGGGCGTTTTCGTCGGGAGAACCGACGGTCAGCCGCACGCATTCGGCCAGTAATGGATGCATTTTACTCACGTTTTTGACCAGCACCCGCTCGGTGAGCAGCGCATCGAACACGGCAGCCGCGTCCGGCACGCGCACCAGCAGGAAATTGCCGGCGCTCGGAAACACCGTCGCGCCCGGCAGCGCGGCCACCGCCTGCGCGAGGCGCGCGCGCTCCGCGCGCAATTGCGCCGCCTGCGCATCGAGCACGTCGAGGTGATCGAGCAGGAAATCGGCGGTCGCCTGGGTCAGCACGTTGATGTTGTACGGCGGGCGCACCTTGTCGAATTCGTTCAGCCACGCGGGCGAGCCGACGAGATAGCCGAGGCGGATACCCGCGAGGCCGAGCTTCGACACCGTGCGCATCACGACGACGTTGTCGAACTCGGCGGCACGCGGCAGCCACGAGCGCTCCGCGAACGGCTGGTACGCCTCGTCGATCACGATCAGGCTGTGCCGCGCGGCCGCGACGATCCGCTCGACGTCGGCATCGTCGTACAGCGTGCCGGTGGGGTTGTTCGGATACGCGAGATAGACGATCGCCGGCCGGTGCTCCTCGATCGCCGCAAGCATCGCGTCGACGTCGAGCGTCAGGTCGGCCTTCAGCGGCACGCCGACGAATTCGAGCTGCGCGAGCTTGGCCGAAAGCTCGTACATCACGAAGCCCGGCACCGGCGCGAGCACCGTCGCGCCCGGCCGCGCGCACGCGACCGCGATCATGCTGATGATTTCGTCGGAACCGTTGCCGAGCAGCACGTCGCAGCCGGCCGGCACGTGCATCGCGTGGCGCAGCTTGTCGAGCAGCGCGGCGGGGCGCGGCGCCGGGTAGCGGTTCAGCGCGACCTGCGCGAGTCGCTCGCCGAGCGCCGCGGCGAGCGGCGCCGGCAGCGGATACGGGTTCTCCATCGCGTCGAGCTTCACGAACCCGCTCGCGTCGGGAACCGGGTAGCTCGTCATCGCGAGCACGTCGCGGCGGATGATGTCTTGTGGCGTCGTCATGGTCTCAAGCCGGCGTGCGTCGCGCCGGCGTCAAATGGTCGGCAAGGCGGCGGCTGCCGCCCTGCACTCGTCTCCCGCGTCGATCCGGGGCCGCCGGCGCCTGCGCGCCCGCCCGGCCCCGCGCACCATGCGCGGTCAGCCCTTCATCCGGAACTCGGCGCTCCTCGCATGCGCCTGCAGCCCTTCGCCGTACGCGAGCTCGGACGCGATCTCGCCGAGCGTCTGCGCGCCTTCCGCGCTGACCTCGATCAGGCTCGAGCGCTTGATGAAGTCGTACACGCCGAGCGGCGACGAGAAGCGCGCGGTGCGCGACGTCGGCAGCACGTGGTTGGGCCCCGCGCAGTAGTCGCCGAGGCTTTCGCTCGTATAGCGGCCGAGGAAGATCGCGCCCGCATGGCGGATCTGCTGGCCCCATTGCTGCGGCTCCAGCGCCGAGATTTCGAGGTGTTCCGGCGCGATGTCGTTCGCGATCCGGCACGCCTCGGCCATGTCGCGCACCTTGATCAGCGCGCCGCGCCCCTCGAGCGACGCCCGGATCACGTCCTGGCGCGGCATGGTCGGCAACAGCTCGTCGATCGCCTTCTCGACGCGATCGAGGAACGCACCGTCCGGGCACAGCAGGATCGACTGCGCGAGTTCGTCGTGCTCGGCCTGCGAGAACAGGTCCATCGCGACCCAATTCGGATCGGTCGTGCCGTCGCACAGCACGAGGATTTCCGACGGGCCGGCGATCATGTCGATGCCGACCGTGCCGAACACGCGGCGCTTCGCCGACGCGACGTACGCGTTGCCGGGGCCGCAGATCTTGTCGACGGCCGGCACCGTCGCCGTGCCGTACGCGAGCGCGCCGACCGCCTGCGCGCCGCCGATCGTGAACACGCGATCGACGCCGCCGAGCAGCGCCGCGGCGAGCACGAGGTCGTTCTTCACGCCGTCCGGCGTCGGCACGACCATCACGATCTCGCCGACCCCCGCGACGCGCGCGGGAATCGCGTTCATCAGCACCGACGACGGATACGCGGCCTTGCCGCCCGGCACGTACAGGCCGACGCGGTCGAGCGGCGTGACCTTCTGGCCCAGCACCGTGCCGTCGCTTTCCGTGTACTGCCAGCTATGCGTGCCGCACTCGATCTTCTGCTTCTCGTGGTACGCGCGCACCCGCGCCGCGGCGGCTTCCAGCGCCGCGCGCGCCTTCGGCGCGAGGCCGTCGAGCGCCGTCTGCAGCGCGTCCTGCGGCAGTTCGAGCGCGGCGACGCTGTCCGCGCTCAGCCGGTCGAAGCGGTTCGTGTACTCGAGCACCGCGGCGTCGCCGCGCGACTTCACGTCGGCGAGGATCTGCGCGACCGATTGCTCGATCGCTTCGTCTTCGCTCGCCTCGAACGCGAGCACGGCGCGCAGCGCGGCGCCGAAGTCTTCGTTCGTCGAATCGAGCTTGCGGATGGTGATGGACATGGGAGTTCCGTTACGGTGATGCGCTCAACCGCCATTCTGCGACGCGCGTTCGAACGCGTCGAGGATCGGCTTGAGCGCCGCGCGCTTCAGCTTCAGCGCGGCCTGGTTCACGACGAGGCGCGACGAGATCGCCATGATCTCCTCGACCTCGACCAGATTGTTCGCCTTCAGCGTGCCGCCCGAGCTGACGAGGTCGACGATCGCGTCGGCCAGCCCGACCAGCGGCGCCAGCTCCATCGAGCCGTACAGCTTGATCAGGTCGACGTGCACGCCCTTCGCGGCAAAGTGTTCGCGCGCCGTTTCGACGTACTTGGTCGCGACCCGCAGGCGCGCGCCCTGGCGCACCGCGTTCGCGTAGTCGAAACCGGCCGGCACGGCCACCGACATCCGGCAGCGCGCAATGTTCAGATCGATCGGCTGGTACAGGCCCGAGCCGCCGTGCTCGACCAGCACGTCCTTGCCGGCCACGCCGAAATCGGCCGCGCCGTATTCGACGTAGGTCGGCACGTCGCTCGCGCGCACGATGATCACGCGCAGGTTCGGATCGGTCGTCGGCAGGATCAGCTTGCGCGACGTTTCCGGATCCTCGGCCACCTGCACGCCGGCGGCCGCCAGCAGCGGCAGGGTTTCCTCGAAAATCCGGCCCTTCGACAGGGCGAGGGTCAGCGGCGCGCTCATGCTTGGCTCCCGGAGAGGCGGCGCACGTTCGCGCCGACGGCGGTCAGTTTGGTTTCCATGCGGTCGTAGCCGCGGTCCAGGTGATAGATGCGGTCGACGAGCGTTTCGCCGTCGGCGCGCAGCCCGGCGATCACGAGGCTCGCCGACGCGCGCAGGTCGGTCGCCATCACGTTCGCGCCCGACAGCTTCTCGACACCCGTCACGAGCGCCGTGTTGCCGTCGATCGTGATGTTCGCGCCGAGCCGGTTCAGCTCCTGCACATGCATGAAGCGGTTCTCGAAAATGGTTTCGACGACCTGCGCGGTGCCCGTCGCGACCGTATTGAGGGCCATGAACTGCGCCTGCATGTCGGTCGGGAACGCCGGGTATTCCGACGTGCGGATCGTCACCGCCGACGGGCGGCGGTCCATCTTCACGCGCAGCCAGCTGTCGCCTTCCTCGATCGACACGCCCGCTTCGCGCAGCTTGTCGATCACCGCGTCGAGGATGTGCGGGCGCACGCCCGTCAGCGTCACGTCGCCGCCGGCCGCCGCGACCGCGCACAGGAACGTGCCGGCCTCGATGCGGTCGGGGATCACCGAATGGCGCGCGCCGTGCAGCCGCTCGACGCCCTGGATCACGAGGCGGTCGGTGCCGATGCCGTCGATTTTCGCGCCCATCGCGACCAGCAAGTGTGCGAGATCGCTCACTTCCGGCTCGCGCGCGGCGTTCTCGATCACCGTCTCGCCGTCGGCGAGCGTCGCGGCCATCAGCAGGTTTTCGGTCCCCGTCACCGTGATCATGTCGGTGACGATCCGCGCGCCCTTCAGGCGCTTCGCGCGCGCTTCGATGAAGCCGTGCTCGATGCTGATCTCGGCGCCCATCGCCTGCAGGCCCTTGATGTGCTGGTCGACCGGCCGCGCGCCGATCGCGCAGCCGCCCGGCAGCGACACCTTCGCCTCGCCGAAACGCGCGAGCAGGGGTCCGAGCACGAGGATCGACGCGCGCATCGTCTTCACGAGCTCGTACGGTGCGACGAGGTTGTCGACGCGCGACGCGTCGAGTTGCACGCGGCAGCCGTCGGTCTCGCTCTTCACGCCCATCTGGTTCAGTACCTTCAGCGTGGTGCGCACGTCCTTCAGGTTCGGCACGTTGTCGAGCTCGACCGGCTCGGCGCTGAGCAGCCCCGCGCACAGGATCGGCAGCGCGGCGTTCTTCGCGCCCGACACGACGATCTCGCCGGACAGCCGGCGACCGCCTTCGATCACCAGCTTGTCCATCCCCTGTCCCTGCGATTCCCCGTTGGCGGCCGGGTGTGCCGTGGCGACGCTCTGGACGGCGTCGCGCTCGTTGGCGGTGACTTGCACTCAGTGATTTCCGTTTATGCGTTCTGCCATTCGGCGGGCGTCAGCGTCTTCATGCTGAGCGCGTGAATTTCCTGCTTCATGCGATCGCCGAGCGCCGCATAGACGAGCTGGTGCCGCTGGATCGGCCGCTTGCCTTCGAAGGCCGCCGACACGATCGTCGCGAAGAAATGCTGGCCGTCGCCTTCGACTTCCAGATGCGTGCAGGCGAGACCGCCGGCGATGTATTGCTTGACCTGTTCGGGAGTCGGCAACATGGTGTAAGGCTCCTGTCGGCGCGCGCCGCCCAAGGGCGGCCGCGGCCTGTCGATATCAATGACGCAGTTTGTAGCCGGTCGCGAGCAGCCGCATCGCGATCAGCGCGAGCAGCACGAAGAAACCGGTGACGATCGCGAGGCTCGCGAACGGGTTGATGTCGGACGCGCCGAAGAACCCGAAACGGAAGCCGTCGATCATGTAGAAAAACGGATTGAGACGCGACACTTCACGCCACACGGGCGGCAGCGAGTGCGTCGAATAGAACACGCCGGACAGAAACGTCAGCGGCATGATCAGGAAGTTCTGGAACGCGGCGAGCTGGTCGAACTTCTCGGCCCAGATCCCGGCGATCAGGCCGAGCGTGCCGAGGATCGCCGAGCCGAGCAGCGCGAACGCAATGATGAACAGCGGCGCCGCGAAGTGCATCGGGATAAACCAGATCGTCACGACGAACACGCCCGCGCCGACCGCGAGCCCGCGCACGACGGACGCGAGCACGTACGCGCCGAAGATGTCGCGATACGACAGCGGCGGCAACAGCATGAACACGAGGTTGCCGGTGATCTTCGACTGGATCAGCGACGACGAGCTGTTCGCGAACGCGTTCTGCAGCACGCTCATCATCACGAGGCCCGGCACGAGAAAGCTCACGTATTCGACACCGGGATAGACCTCGACGCGGCCCGACAGCGCATGGCCGAAGATCGTCAGATACAGCAGCGCGGTGACGATCGGCGCGAGCACCGTCTGGAACGACACCTTCCAGAAACGCAGCAGTTCCTTGTAGAACAGCGTGCGGAACCCGCTTCCCGGCACGCGCCGGGCCGTCCCCTCGGACGACAGCGAACGCAGTTCGCGTGGGGAGTGTTGATTCATGCCAGACCCTCGATCACCTCGGCCCCGTTCATCACCTGGACGAACACGTCCTCGAGGTCGGCCTTGCGGACCTCGATCTCGTCGAACGTGCAGCCCGCCGCGCGGCATTGCGCGAGGATGCGTTCGACCTCGTCGTAACTCGCGAGGCGCAGCAGGTGCTCGCCCGGCGCGCGCGCGGCCGGGTCGGTTTCCAGCCCGCGCAGCTCGGCCGGCAGCGCGCCCGTCGCGAACCGCAGGTACAGCTGCAGGCCCGCAAAGCGGCGCAGCAGCGCGTCGGTGCGGTCGAGCGCGACGACTTCGCCGCGGCGCAGCATCGCGATGCGGTCGCACAGCGACTCGGCTTCCTCGAGGTAATGGGTGGTCAGCACGATCGTGTGACCCTCGCGATTCAGGCGCGAGATGAATTTCCACAGCGTCTGGCGCAATTCGACGTCGACGCCGGCGGTCGGCTCGTCGAGCACGATCACGGGCGGCCGGTGCACGAGCGCCTGCGCGACGAGCACGCGACGCTTCATCCCGCCCGACAGCGCGCGCATGTTCGCGTCGGCTTTCTCGGTGAGATCGAGATTGGCCATCACTTCATCGATCCAGTCGTCGTTGCGGCGCAGCCCGAAATAGCCGGACTGGATCCGCAGCGTCTCGCGAACGGTGAAGAACGGGTCGAAAACGAGCTCCTGCGGAACGACGCCGAGTGCGCGGCGCGCGCTGCGGAAGTCCTGGACGACGTCGTGGCCGAGCACCGAGATACTGCCTTCGTCGGCCCGGGCGAGCCCGGCGAGGATGCTGATGAGCGTGGTCTTGCCTGCGCCGTTGGGGCCGAGCAGACCGAAAAACTCGCCTTCCTCGACCGACAGGCTGACGCCCTTGAGCGCCTGAAGCGACTTGTAGCGCTTCTTGACGTGACGGATTTCTATGGCTGACATGACTGTGCGCGACGCCAGGGCCGCGACGCCTATTCTGTGCTTGCTGCGAAAGAAAATGGGGGCCGGACGCCGATTGGCTGCCCCGCAAAACGCTTGATTATAGGGCAAACCGGCTGGGGGAGCCGGCGCCGGCGGCGCGCGGCCTGAAGCGTGCGCGCGCCGGCTGGCGCGGCAGGCTTCGGTCGGACAGGGTCAATGTCGCCCGGTGCCGTCGATGAGCGCGTCGACGCCGTAGGCGCGCGCGAGGCTGGCGAGCTTCGGAGGGAGATTGAGGATGTCGAGGGTTGCGCCGCGCGCTTTGGCGGCACGTTGCCATGCGAGCAGCACGGCGAGCGCGGACGAGTCGAACTGCGTCAGCGCCGCGCAATCGACGGCGGTCGCGCCGGCGCCGATGCGCGCAAGACCTTCCGCGAGCGCGGACTTCGCGCTCGCGACGGTCAGCGAGGAACCGGCTGCGAAGCCGCTCACGACGCTTGCTTGCCCGCGGCAAGTTCCTGGTTGCGCTGCGACAGGAACTTGATCAGGCCGTCCACGCCGCTTTGCTGGATCTTCTCGTTGAACTGTTGCTGGTACGTCTGGATCAGCCATGCGCCGAGCACGTTCAGGTCATACACCTTCCAGCCGTTCGCCGTCTTGTACAGGCGGTAGTCGATCTGGACCGGCTGGCCGTTGTTCATCGCGACCGTCTTGACCACGACGTCGGTATCGGCCGGATCGGCGCGGAACGGCGGGTACTGGATCTGCTGATCCGGCTTCAGTTGGGCGAGCGCACCCGAATACGTGCGGATCAGCAGCAGCTTGAACTGCTCCTGAACCTGCTGCTGCTGCTCGGCCGTCGCCGTGCGCCAGTTGCGGCCCATGGCCAGCTGCGTGGTGCGGCGGAAATCGGTGTACGGCAGGATGTCCTTGTTGACGATCGTGATGATGCGGTTGGTGTCGCCCTGCTTGATCGTCTGCTGCTTGACTTCGTCGAGCACCTGCTGCGTCGCCGTCTTGATCAGCGCCTGCGGGTTCGACTGGTCGACTTGCGCGTGAGCTGCGCTGCCGAACGAGAACAGCGCCGCGAAAACGGGGATCAGGAACAGTTTTTTCATCATAGTGGCCTGCATGAATGAGTCGATGCGAAGGTTGGAGCAGGTAGCTTACGCGCAAGTTCGCATACGCTACCGACTGAATCGTTTCCGGCTGTAACGAATGTAAATCCGTCAGTGCAGCCGGATGCTCGGGAACCGGAACCCGCCCGGCGACGGCGGCGCCACCTGCATGGCCGGCACGTTCGTTTCGCTCGCCGGGTTGGGTGCTTCGGCCGCGCTCGACGCCGGCGCAGCCACCGCCGCGCCCGATGCGCCCGCCGGCGCGGCGCCGCCCACCGCGGCCGCGCCCGCCGTACCGGCCGCGCCGGCTGCCGCCGGCGCCGCACCGTCGTCCGGCAGGTCGTACTTCGGCAGCGCGTCGTTGCTCGACGTCGTGGCGGCTTCGCCGCGCGCGTTGTTGATCAGCATCTGGCGACGCTGCAGGTACGCATTGCGTACGAACGAATACTTGTCGAGCGCCGCGGCATCGAGCACGTCGCCCGCGCCCAGCAGGTTCGCACGCGTGTTGACCAGGTTCACGCCGAACAGGCCCCAGCTCAGGCCGTCCGGTTTCACGTAGGTGAGCGGGTTGCCGACGTAGTCGACGCCCAGGCCGGCCGTGTCGCGCAGCGTGCTCGGGCCGAGCAGCGGCAGCACGAGGTACGGACCCGACGGCATGCCGTAGCGGCCCATCGTGATCCCGAAGTCGGCCGTGTGCTTCGGCAGCTTCGCGATCGTCGCGACGTCGAACAGGCCGCCGACGCCGAACACCGTGTTGATCACGACGCGCATGATGTCGCCGACGCCGTCCGCGATCCGCAGCTGCACGATGTTGTTCGCCGCGATGTAGACGTCGCCGATGTTCGAGAAGAAGTTCGTCACGCTGTCGCGCACCGGCTGCGGCACCACGTACTGGTAGCCCTTCGCGACGGGCTTCAGCGCGTACGTATCGACCGTGTCGTTGAACTTGTACATCGTCCGGTTGAAGCCTTCGAGCGGATCGCCCTTGGTCGGCGTCTGCACGGTCGCGCAGCCGCTCAACGCGGCGACTGCCGCTACCGCCAGCGCGGCGTGCCTGATGCGGATCGTGTGCATGTCATTACCCTCTTGTTTTCTCTCGTGTGGTTATTGGCCGGCCGAGCCGGACACCGCCGACGCCGGCACCGCCACCGGCGCCGGCGCGACGGGAGCGGCCGGAGCAGCCGATGCGCCGGCTGCCGGCTTCGCACCGCCCGCATCGGCGGCCTTGCTGTACAGGAACTGGCCGATCAGGTTCTCGAGCACGATCGCCGACTGCGTCATCGCGATCGTATCGCCCGACTTCAGCATTTCGGTGTCGCCGCCCGGATCGAGGCCGATATATTGCTCGCCGAGCAGGCCCGACGTCAGGATCTTCGCGGACGAATCCTTCGGAAACTGGTACTGGCCGTCGACGTCGATCGTGACGACCGCCTGGTAGGTGTTCGTGTCGAAGCCGATCGACTTCACGCGGCCGACCACGACGCCGGCGCTCTTCACGGCCGCGCGCGGCTTCAACCCGCCGATATTGTCGAATTTCATCCTCACCGAGTAGGTCGGCTGAAACGACAGCGAGCTCATGTTGCCGACCTTCAGCGCCAGGAACAGCACCGCAAGGAAGCCCACCACCACGAACAGGCCGACCCAGAAGTCGAGAGCAGTCTTTTTCATCGTCATCCCAAAATTTGGCTTGGCTGAGGCTTAGCTGAACATCAGCGCGGTCAGCAGGAAATCGAGGCCGAGTACGGCGAGCGACGCGAACACGACCGTCTTGGTGGTCGCGCGCGACACGCCTTCGGGCGTGGGCTTCGCTTCATACCCCTGAAACAGGGCAATGAAGGTCACGGCGAAGCCGAACACGATGCTCTTCAGCACGCCGTTGCCGACGTCGGCCCAGACCTGGACGCCGCCCTGCATCTGCGACCAGAACGCGCCCGGATCGACGCCGATCAGCACGACGCCGACGAAGTACCCGCCGAGCACGCCGACCGCGTTGAAGATCGCGGCCAGCAGCGGCATCGCGATGATGCCCGCCCACATGCGCGGCGCGATCACGTTCTTGATCGGGTCGACCGCCATCATCTCGAGCGCGGTGAGCTGCTCGCCGGCCTTCATCAGGCCGATCTCGGCCGTGAGCGACGTGCCCGCGCGGCCCGCGAACAGCAGCGCGGTGACGACGGGCCCGAGCTCGCGCACGAGCGACAGCGCGACCAGCAGGCCGAGCGCCTGCTCGGAACCATAGCGGTTCAGCGTGTAATACCCCTGCAGGCCGAGCACGAAGCCGACGAACAGCCCCGACACGGCGATGATCACGAACGAATAGTTGCCGAGGAAGTGGATCTGCTTCGTGACCAGCCGCGGCCGACGCAGCAGCGGGAAGAATTCCAGCACGAGGCGCACGAACAGGCGCGTGCCGTAGCCCGCCCGCTCGAGGCCGCCGATGACGTAACGTCCGATCGCGCTGATCATGCGCGCCCTCCGCCGAGCCCGAAATCCGCCGCCAGCGGCGGGCTCGTGTAGTGAAATTTGAACGGGCCGTCCGGCGCGCCGTCGATGAATTGCCGCACGCTCGGATCGGTCGACGCGCGCAGCTCGTCGGGCGTGCCCTGCGCGAGCACGCCGCCGTTGGCCAGAAAATACACGTAGTCGGCGATCGCGAACGATTCCGGCACGTCGTGCGTGACGAGGATCGACGTCGCGCCGAGCGCCTGGTTCAGCGTGCGGATCAGGTTGGCGGTGATGCCGAGCGAGATCGGATCGAGGCCCGCGAACGGCTCGTCGTACATGATGAGCTGCGGATCGAGCGCGATCGCGCGCGCCAGCGCGATGCGGCGCGCCATCCCGCCCGACACCTCGGACGGCATCAGGTCGCGCGCGCCGCGCAGCCCGACCGCGTTCAGCTTCATCAGCACCAGATCGCGGATCAGGTCTTCGGGCAGGTCGGTATGCTCGCGCAGCGCGAACGCGACGTTCTCGAACACCGACATGTCGGTGAACAGCGCGCCGAACTGGAACAGCATGCCCATCTTGCGGCGCAGCGCATACAGGCCGTCGCGCGTTTGCGCGCCGACGTCGGCGCCGTCGAACAGCACCTGGCCGCGGCGCGCGCGCACGAGGCCGCCGATCAGACGCAGCACGGTGGTCTTGCCGCAACCCGAGCCGCCCATGACCGCGACGACCTGCCCACGCCCGAAGCGCAGGTTCAGGTTGGACAGGACGAGGCGATCGCCGTAGCCGAAGTCGACGTCGCGAAGTTCCAGCAGGGTCTCGGTAGGAGTGGGGCTCACGGAGCTGACAGTCCTTTTACGCAGAACGCCGAATTATAGGGCCTGCATTGGAATGATGTCGTGACGCCGTTCCGGACCCCGCGGTCAATGATTGTCAAATTGTCCGGCAAAGCACTGCTGCAGCGCAATAAGCGCCGTCCGATAGTCGGCCGCGCCCGTGACCGCGCTGACCACGGCGACGCTGCCGACGCCCGTCGCCAGCACGGCCGGCAGCGTGTCGATCCCGACCCCGCCGATCGCGACGAGCGGCGCCCGCGCGCCCGCGAGGCGCACGTAGCGGGCAATTCGCGCGAGGCCCTGCGGCGGCGCGGCGACCGCCTTGGTCGCGGTCGCGTACACGGGGCCGAGCGCGAGGTAGCTCGGCCGCTCGTGCAGTGCCCGCAATATCTCGTAGTAGCCGTGGCTCGAAAGTCCGAGTCGCAGGCCCGCGCGCGCGATCGCGGCCAGATCGGCCGTTTCGAGATCCTCCTGGCCGAGATGTACGCCGTACGCCCCCTCTTCTACCGCGATCTGCCAGTGATCGTTGATGAACACGCGCGCATCGGGATAACGGCGCCCGGCCGCGACCGCGCGCGATATTTCGCGGCGCAGCGCGTCCGGCGTCGCGTCTTTCATGCGCAATTGCACGGTTCGCGCGCCGCCGTCGAGCACGCGCTCGACCCATTCCGCGCTCGGCACGACCGGATAGAGGCCGAGCTGCGCGGGGCACGGGGCGAACGCGGGCGCCGGCGCGGGCGGCAGCCCGGCGACGCGCGGGAATTGCGCGGCATCGACCGGCCACGCGTCGGCGGCGCGCGTCTCGTCGCCGTCGCGCCACGCCAGCGCGAGCACCAGCGCGTCGACCGGCGCGAAGCCGCAATCGAGGAACGCGGCGAGCGCCGCGATCCAGTCGTCCGCGAGCGGATGCGCGGCGTCGAGTGCGTAGCGCACGCCGGCCGCATGCAGCACGGCGCCCTGCTCGTCGAATTCGATCGCCACCGCCCCCGGCGACGCCGGCCGCGATACGGCCGACGCACGCGCCTGCGCGGCGCGATCGCCGGCCGACACGATCAGCACGTCGCCGTCGGCCGGCACGTCGGGCGCCGCCACGCAGAGCCGCCACGGCGCCGCGCCGTCCGGCCAGTCGCCGAGCCGCGCGCGAATCCGCTCGGCCGCTTCGGCCAGTTCGTCGGCCGGCGGCCAGAACGCATCGGCGAAGCGCGCGCTCATGCGCCGCCCCCGTCCTGGTGCCAGAACGGCATCCCGACGACCGGCGTGCTCGCGTGTGCGGTTTCGCGCGCGTCCATCGGACCGGCGAGATACGCGGCGCGGCCGGCCTCGACGCCCTGCGCAAACGCGCGCGCCATGATCTCCGGGTGCGTGGCCTGCGAGACGGCCGTATTCAGCAGCACGCCGTCGAAACCCCACTCCATCACCTGGCACGCGTGCGACGGCACGCCGAGCCCCGCGTCGACGATCAGCGGCACGTCCGGCAGCCGCTCGCGCAGCACGCGCAGGCCGTACGGATTCACGACGCCCTTGCCGGTGCCGATCGGCGCGCCCCACGGCATCAGCGCCTCGCAGCCGACGTCGAGCAGGCGCCGGCCGATCACGAGATCCTCGGTGCAGTACGGCAGCACCTTGAAGCCGTCCTTGATCAGTTGCGCGGCGGCTTCGATCAGTCCGACCGGATCGGGTTGCAGCGTGTAGTCGTCGCCGATCAGTTCGAGCTTGATCCAGTCGGTGTCGAATACCTCGCGCGCCATGTGCGCGGTCGTCACGGCTTCGGCGACGGTCTGGCACCCGGCCGTGTTCGGCAGCAGCGGCACCGCGTGGCGCTTGAGCAGATCGAAGAAGCCGGCTTCGGCCGTGCCGCCCGTCATCTGGCGGCGCAGCGCGACCGTCACCATCCCGGGGCGCGACGCGGCGATCGAATCGGACAGCGACTGCAGCGACGGATAGCGCGACGTGCCGAGCAGCACGCGGCTTGCGAAAGTGGCGCCGTATAGCGTGAGCGCGTCGGCGGAGGTGTGGGACGTCATGTCGTTTTCCTGGAAGAGCGGGGCGAAACGGCGGCGCTCAGCCGCCTGCGACGGGGTGCACGACGTCGAGCCTGTCGCCCGCCGCGAGCGCGCGCGCCGCATGCTGCGTGCGCGCGACGAAGTTGCCGTTCAGCGCCACCGCGTACGGCGGACGCGCGCCGTACGCGGCAAGCGCGTCGGCCACCGTCGCGCCGTCGGGCAACGTCAGGGTCTGTTGATTGATCTGGATATCCATGAGGCTGGGTCGGATTCGGTCGGCGGCGCGCGTCAGGCCGGCTGGCGCGCGTCGTTGCGGTGATGAAGCAGCGTCGGCCAGCGTGCGGCGTCGCGCCATGCGGCGAACGCGTCGGCATCGCCGAGCGAGCCGCCGAGCGCGGCCTGCGCGAACGCGACGGCCGCCTGCGCGACTTCCGGCGCGATCATGAAGCCGTGCCGGTACAGGCCGTTGACGGCGAGCGTCGATGCGCCGTCCCAGATCAGCGCCGGGCGATGATCGGGCAGCGTCGGCCGGCACTGCGCGTTGAGTTCGAGAATGCGTGCCTCGCCGAACGCCGGATGCACGGAAAACGCCGCGCTCAACAGTTCGAGCGCCGAGCGCACGCTGACGGGCGACATGTCCTCGCCCTCCACCTCGGTCGCGCCGATCACGTAGAGATCGTCCTGCTTCGGCGCGATGTACAGCGGATAGCGCGGATGCAGCAGCCGCACGGGCCGCGCGAGCCCGATGCCCGGCGCATGCACGCGCGCGACTTCGCCGCGGATGCCGCGCAGCGCGGGCAGCGCGGCTTTCGCGCCGAGCCCGCGGCAATCGATCGTGACATGCGCGGCAGGCCGGTTCGCGTCGTCGACCGACGCGTGCCAGTGCAGCGCGACGCCGCGTTCGGCGAGGCCCGCGGCGAGCGCGCGCAGCGCCTGGCGGTTGTCGAGCTGCCCTTCGCGCGGCAGCATCAGCCCGCGCGCGAAGCGGCCCGCGAGCGCGGGTTCGGCCGCGTCGACCTGCGCGCCGGCGAGCGTCACGAAGCCGCCGTCGAACAGCTCGGCCGGCGCGTTCGCGCGGACGCGCCGCTCGAACAGCGGCGCCTCCGCGCGGTCCGCGTGATGCCAGACGACGAGCGTGCCGCGATGCTGGAAAAAGACGGGTTCGGGCAGTTCCGCGAGCCACTGCGGCCAGCGCGCGAGCGATGCGACGCCGAGCTCGGTGATCAGCCGTTCCGCGCTCGCCGCTTCCGCGAGCGGCGCGAGCATCGCGGCCGCGATCCACGCGGCCGACTGCTCGCCGTCCGGGCCGCCGCGCTCGTAGAGCGCGACGCGATGCCCGTCGCCCGCGAGCCGCCATGCGATCAGGCGGCCGACGAGCCCGCCGCCGAGCACCGCGAAATCGGGCCGTGTATCGCGGACGTTCATCGCGCGTCCTCCGCGCGGCGACGCGCGACGGACGCCGACGCGCACGCGCCGCCGCATGCGAACGCACGCGACATCGGGCCGGGAACCATGCAAAAGACTGAGGATTGTGCGGTCATCATTCCTTCCGTAACGCGCAATGCGCGTACCCAAAGGACGAAACCGGCAGCAAAGGCCGGCCGGGCGGGACTCGGGCGCTGACCATGTGGGATGGCGGCCAGCGCGGCCCGGCGGGATCAGAAACTTCCCTCGCCGGTATTACCCGGATCGGGTGCGAAGGGTCTTTCTCAGCCTCGCCGCACTGCCCGGAACATCTGCCGGCCGCGCCACGAAGCACCCCTGTTTCGTCGTCGGCCATTAGACCATAAAAGCGGAAAGCGCCGCAAACTGTCCCCCTTGCGGCAAATTCGCCGGCGCGCCGCGCCGCTCTGGCACAATGCCCGCAGGCCGGCCGCGCGAGCGGCCGGTTGCCGCGTCACCGCCGGTTTTTAAGTGCCGTTTAAGACGCACGGGCGACCATCCGGACGCCCGCCGTCAGTCGGCGCCGCGCCCCGGCATGCCGTATCGCGGCGCGCGCCCGGTTTCGCCCGGCCCGCGCGCCGGCTCATCATCAGGAAGCACATGACCCAATCGATCGATCCCGTCCGCTCCGCCTCCGACGCGCCGCAGGACGAGCGCCCGGTATCCGCATGGAGCCTCATCAAGCCCTACTGGGTATCGTCCGAATGGAAAATCGCGTGGGGGCTGCTGGTCACGATCATCGCGATCAACCTCTGCGTGGTCTGGATCAACGTCCGGCTGAACAAGTGGAACGCGCAGTTCTACAACGCGCTGCAGTCGAAGGACGTCCACGACTTCCCGAATCTGCTGATGCAGTTCTCCGCGCTCGCCTTCGGGTTCATCATCCTCGCCGTGTACGGCCGCTACCTGCGGCAGATGCTCGGCTTTCGCTGGCGCCAGTGGCTCACCGACCGCTTTCTCGGCCAGTGGCTCGGCGATCGCGCGTTCTACCGGATCGAGCGCGACCGCCTCGCGGACAACCCCGACCAGCGGATCACCGACGACCTCCAGTCGTTCGCGACCACGACGCTCGCGCTGTCGCTCGACCTGCTGTCGACGGTCGTCACGCTCGTGTCGTTCATCACGATCCTGTGGTCGCTCGCCGGCGCGCTGACGTTCACGCTCGGCGCGACGCCGATCGCGATTCCCGGCTACATGGTGTGGGCGGCCGCGCTGTACGCGGTGGTCGGCTCGCTGATCATCCAGAAGGTCGGCCATCCGCTCGTGTCGATCAACTACCAGCAGCAGCGCGTCGAGGCCGATTTCCGCTTCGGGCTGATCCGCGTGCGCGAGAACGCCGAGCAGATCGCGTTCTACGACGGCGAGAAGACCGAGACCGGCAACGCGCAGACGCTTTTCATGCGTATCCGCGACAACTGGTGGCGCGTGATGAAGTACACGAAGCGGCTCACGTTCGTGCTGAGCTTCTACGGGCAGATCGCGATCATCTTCCCGCTCGTCGTCGCCGCACCGCGCTACTTTGCAGGCGCGTTCTCGTTCGGCGTGCTGATGCAGATCTCGTCCGCGTTCGGCACCGTCAGCGATTCGTTCTCGTGGTTCATCAACAGCTACTCGACCCTCGTCGAATGGCGCGCCACCGTCAACCGTCTGCGCGAATTCAAGCGCGTGATGGGCACGTCGCACCTGAAGGAAAGCCTGTCGCCCGCGACCGAGCACGGCGGTATCAACCTGCACTACATCGACGCCGCGAAGCTGTCCACGTCGTCGCTCAAGCTCGCGCTGCCGAACGGCAACGCACTCGCGAACATCGGCGACGTCACGATCGAACCCGGCTCGCGCTGGCTCGTGGTCGGCAAGTCCGGATCCGGCAAGAGCACGTTCATGCGCGCGCTCGCGGGCCTGTGGCCGTTCGGCGACGGCGCGATCGATGCGCCGGTCGGCGCGCGGATGATGTTCGTGCCGCAGACGAGCTATTTGCCGATCGGCACGCTGAAGGCCGCGCTCACCTACCCGGCGACGCCCGACACGTTCAGCGACGAAGCGTGCCGCGACGCGCTGCGCGCGTGCCGCCTCGAGGATTACGTCGAGCGCCTCGACGAAACCGCGCACTGGACCCGCGTGCTGTCGCCCGGCGAGCAACAGCGCCTGGCCGGCGCCCGCGTGCTGCTGCACAAGCCCGACTTCCTGTTCCTCGACGAAGCGACCAGTGCGCTCGACGCCGACAACGAAGCCCGCCTCTATCATCTGTTCGCCGAACGGCTGCCGAAGGCCGCGATCGTCAGCATCGCGCACCGCGAGTCGCTGGCCGCGTTCCACGGCGGCACGATCAACGTCGAGCGCGCGAACAGCGACGACAAGGTCGCCGCGTGAGCGCACGCGCCGCGCACATCGCGCGGATCGCGCTGATCACCGGCGCAGGTTCGGGGATCGGCGCGGCGCTCGCGCGTCGACTCCCGGCGCCCGGCGTCGCGCTGGCGCTGCATGCGCGCGGCGCGGACCCGGCAGCCCGCGCACGCGTCGCCGACGTCGCCGACCGATGCACGGCAGCGGGCGCGCAATGCGTGACGCTCACCGGTGATCTCGCCGAAGCGGGCGTCGCCGCCGCGCTCGTCGACGCCACCGCTGCCCGCTTCGGCGGGCTCGACCAACTCGTCGCGAACGCCGGCTTCGCCGCGCGGCAATCCTTTTCCGACCTCTGCGCGGACGCGCTCGCATCCGCCTTCGCGGCGATGCCCGGCGCGTTCTCCGCGCTCGCGGCCCGCGCGCGGCCGCTGCTCGAAGCGTCGACAGCGCCGCGCATCGTCGCGGTCAGCTCGTTCGTCGCGCACCGCTATCGGGCGGACGCGCCGTTCGCGGCGACCGCGGCCGCGAAAGCCGCGCTCGAATCGCTGGTGCGCTCGGCGGCAGCCGAGTTCGCCGCGTGCGGCATCACCGTCAATGCGGTCGCGCCCGGCTTCACGCGCAAGGACCACGGCCCGAGCGCGGACAATGCGGCCGCTTGGGCCCGCGCCGAACAGGCGACGCCGCTTGGCCGGATCGCCGAACCCGACGACGTCGCCGCGCTGATCGCGTTCCTGCTGTCCGACGCGGCGCGGCAGATCACCGGCCAGGTCATCCATGTGGACGGCGGCCTGACGCTCTGACGCGAGCGCGTGCCGGCCGTGCCGGCGCGCAGGTCGCCGCCGGCGCCCGCATGGCGCTCACGCACGATCGAGCGTCGCTCCTGGCCGAACGCCCATCCCCGCGCCGCCGCGCAAGCACCCGCACGCACGTTTTTGGCGCCCTTCATCCCGCCCGTAAAATAGTCGCCGCACGGCAGCGCGATACGAGAGACGACACAAGAGGGGGCGGCACGCATGCAGGCATTCCAGTGGTTCAACGAATTGTCGACGCGCGAGCGCCGGACGCTGTACGCCGGATTCGGCGGCTATGCGGTCGATGCGTTCGACTTCATGATCTATTCGTTCCTGATTCCGACGCTGATCGCCACCTGGGGCATGACGAAGAGCGAGGCCGGGATGATCGCGACGAGTTCGCTGATCTCGTCGGCGATCGGCGGCTGGGTCGCCGGCATCCTCGCCGACCGCTACGGCCGCGTGCGCGTGCTGCAGTGGACGATCGCGACGTTCGCGCTGTTCACGTGCCTGTCCGGTTTCACGCATTCGTTCTGGCAGCTCCTGGCGACGCGCACGCTGCAGGGCTTCGGCTTCGGCGGCGAATGGTCGGTCGTGACGATCATGATGGCCGAGACGATCCGCTCGCCCGAGCATCGCGCGAAGGCCGTCGGCACCGTGCAGAGCAGCTGGTCGTTCGGCTGGGGCGCAGCCGCGATCCTGTACTGGGCATTCTTCGCGCTGCTGCCCGAGCAGCTCGCGTGGCGCGCGTGCTTCTGGATCGGCATCGCGCCCGCGCTGTGGATCCTGTACATCCGCCGCAACGTCAGCGATCCCGACATCTACACGGCCACGCGCCGCGCCCGCGACGAAGGCCGCGTGTCGGGCCACTTCCTCGAGATCTTCGCGCCGGCGCACCTGCGCGCGACGCTGTTCGGCAGCGCGCTGTGCACCGGCATGCTCGGCGGCTACTACGCGATCACGACGTGGCTGCCCACCTACCTGAAAACCGTGCGCCACCTGTCGGTGTTCAACACGAGCGGCTATCTCGTCGTGCTGATCGTCGGCTCGTTCGTCGGCTACGTGGTCGGCGCGATCCTGTCCGACCGGCTCGGCCGCCGCGCGTCATTCATCCTGTTCGCGATCGGCTCGTTCTCGCTCGGCATGGCCTACACGATGCTGCCGATCACCGACACCGCGATGCTGCTGCTCGGCTTCCCGCTCGGCATCGTCGTGCAGGGCATCTTCGCGGGCGTCGGCGCGTATCTGTCGGAGCTGTACCCGGGCGCGATCCGCGGCTCGGGTCAGGGCTTCTGCTACAACCTCGGCCGCGGGCTCGGCTCGTTCTTCCCGATCCTGGTCGGCTCGCTGTCGCAGTCGATGTCGCTCGTGAAGGCGATCGGCCTCGTCGCGGGCGGCGGCTACCTGCTCGTGATCGTGGCGGCGCTCGTGCTGCCGGAAACGCGCGGCAAGTCGCTCGCCGACGATCCGGCCGTCGCATCGTGAGCACCTTGCCCGTTCGGGAACCCGCATGCACGTGATCGTTCTCGGCGCCGGCGTGATCGGCGTCACCACTGCCTGGCACCTGCGCGAAGCAGGCTGCGACGTCACCGTGATCGAACGCGAGGCCGATGTCGCGCAAGCGACGAGCCTCGGCAACGCGGGCGTGATCGCGCCCGGCTACGTGACGCCGTGGGCCGCGCCCGGGATGCCCGGCAAGATCCTCAAATACCTGTTCAAGCCCGCGTCGCCGCTGATCTTCCGGCCGACGCTCGACGCCGCGCAGTGGCGCTGGATCGCGCGCTGGCTACGCGAATGCGAGTTCGAGCGGTTCCGCGTGAACAAGCAGCGGATGCAGCGCATCGCGTATTACAGCCGCGCGTGCCTGCATGCGTTTCGCGAGCGTCATCCATTCGACTATGGTGCGAGCCGCGGCTACCTGCAGTTGCTGCGCGGCGCATTCGACGTCGAGATGGTGCAGCCGGCGCTGAAGGTGCTGCGCGACGCCGGCATCGCGTTTCGCGAACTCGACGCCGCCGGCTGCACCGCGATCGAGCCCGGCTTGCGCTGGGCGCGACAGGCTCCCGTCGGCGGCATCTACCTGCCCGACGACGAAGCCGGCGATTGCGCGCGCTTCACGCGCGAACTGCGGGCGCTGTGCGAAGCGAACGGCGTGACGTTCCGATTCCGCACCGCGATTCATGCGCTCGACGTCGCGGGCGGCAAGGTGCGCGGCGTGCGGGTACGCACGGCCGGAACGGATGGCCGCTCGCCGCGCGATGAAAGCGCGGGCATCGACACGGCAGGCGCCGGCTTGCGTGGCGGGGAGCCGCCCAGCCGCCCGGCGCCGGGCCGCGCCGGATCGACCGGAGCCCCGCCGCACGACATGCTGCTTGCGGCCGACGCGATCGTGGTCGCGCTCGGCGTCGACAGTGCCGGCCTGCTGCGACCGCATGGCATCGACGTGCCGCTGTATCCGGTGAAAGGCTACTCGGCGACGCTCGCGGTCGTCGACGACGAAAAGGCGCCGCGCGCCGCGCTGATGGACGAATCGCTGAAGACGGCGATCACGCGCTTCGGCCCGACGCTGCGCGTCGCGGGCACCGCGGAACTCGGCAACCGGCACGCGGCGCTGCGGCAGCAGGCGCTCGATACGCTGATGAAGGTGCTCGACGACTGGTTTCCGCACGCGGCCGAACGCGCATCCGCGCGCTTCTGGGTCGGCCGCCGCCCGATGACGCCCGACGGGCCGCCGCTGCTGGGAGCGAGCCGCATCGACGGACTGTGGCTGAACGTCGGTCACGGGTCGACCGGCTGGGCGATGTCGATGGGATCGGGGAAGGTGCTGGCGGATCTCGTCACGGGGCGGGAACCGGAGATCGATTTGTCGGGGCTGACGCTCGCGCGCTACGAGCGCTAGGCAGGACGTCGGGCGACGGGGCGGCACGAGGCAGCGGCATGTCGGCATCCGAAACGATCGGGCGGGCAGCCTTCAACGATTCGCCGAACGCGCCGGGACGGCTCAACCCGTCGCCGCGTCGTCCGCCCGCGCAATCGGCGCCGACACGATCGGCCGGTGCGACACGCCTTCGTGCGACAACCGGCTTTCGAACAGCGTGAGCGCGTCGAACCGCAGTGCGACGGCACGCCCCACCGCACCGCCGTGCGCCGGCTGGCCGACCGCGTCGTGCGGCAGCCGCGCGAGCGTCACGTGCGGGCGGAACGGCCGCCGATCGGCCGGCACGCCGAGCTCGCGCAGCAGCGCCGCGAGCCCCGCATTCAGCGCGACGCAAGCGGCGTCGGCCGCGAGTTCCGCAACGATCAGCCTCGCGCGCGGCGGGCTCGGCCACCACGCGATCCGCTCGACCGGCAACGACCGCAACGCGTGCGCGGCCGCGAGCGCGGGCAGGTGCGCGGCCAGCGCGTCGCACCGTTCCCGCTCGATTGCGCCGACGAACGCGAGCGTCATGTGCAGTTGCTCGGGCAGCGTGCGCCGCGCGCCACGGGTGACCGGCAACGCGTGCAGCGCGTCGCGCGACGCCGCATCGGGCATCAGCGCGACGAACGCACGGAGCCGGTCGCCGTTCATGACTCGCTCACGGCGGCGCGCGGCGCGTTCGATGCGTCGGCCGACGCCGGACGCTGCGGCAGCGGGCCGTGCTCGCCCCACACGTCGCCGGGCAGCACGTTCGCGAGTTCGGGAATCGTGTTGCGCGTGAACACCGGATCGGCGACGCCTGCCGCGCGCTGGCGGCGATAGTCGGCCCACGCGGCGTGCGCGTACTTGCCGAGCGCGAGGATCGCGATCAGGTTGATGATCGCCATCAGCCCCATGCTCGTATCGGCCATCGCCCATACGAGCGGCAACTGCCCGACGCTGCCGAACATCACCATGCCGAGCACCGCGACGCGGAACAGCGGCAGCACGCCGCGCCGCTTCGTGATGAATTCGACGTTGCCTTCCGCATACGCATAGTTGCCGATCACCGACGAATACGCGAAGAAGAAGATCGCGAATGCCATGTAGATGCCGCCCCAGTCGCCGACGTGGCTCGCGATCGAGCGCTGCGTGAGCGCCGCGCCTTCCATGCCGGTACCGAGCTCGTACTGGCCCGACAGCAGGATCACGAACGCGGTCGCGCTGCAGATCACGATCGTGTCGACGAACACGCCGAGCATCTGGATCAACCCCTGCACCACCGGATGGCGCGTGCTGGCGGTCGCCGCCGCATTCGGCGCGCTGCCCATGCCGGCCTCGTTCGAGAACAGCCCGCGCTTCACGCCCATCGCGACCGCCTGGCTGACGGCATAGCCCGTCAGCCCGCCCGCCGCCTGCTCGAGGCCGAACGCGCTTTTCACGATCAGCGCGATCACGCCCGGCACCAGCGCGATGTGCGTCGCGACCGCATAGACCGCGAGCGCGAGATAACCGATCGCCATCACGGGCACGATCACCTGCGCGACCGCCGCGATCCGGCGGATGCCGCCGAAGATGATCGGCGCGGTCAGCAGCACGAGCCCGAGACCGACGCTCGCGCGGCTCCAGCCGAACGACGTGTCGAACGCGTCGGCGATCGCATTGGCCTGCACCGCGTTGAACACGAAGCCGAACGCGAGGATCAGCGACAGCGAGAACAGCACGCCGAAGCCGCGCGAGCGCAGGCCCGTCTGGATGTAGTACGCGGGGCCGCCGCGATAGCTGCCGTCCGCGTGCGACACCTTGAAGATCTGCGCGAGCGTGGCCTCGACGAACGCGGACGACATCCCGACGAGCGCCGTCATCCACATCCAGAAGATCGCGCCCGGCCCGCCGACCGTCAGCGCGACCGCGACGCCGGCGATGTTGCCGGTGCCGACGCGGCTCGCGAGCCCGGTCGCGAACGCCTGGAACGACGAAATGCTGCCCGGTTCGCCCTTGCTGCCGACCAGCTTGATGCTGAGGAACAGCGCCTTCATCTGGATCATCCGGAATCGCAACGTGAACCACATGCCCACGCCGAGCAGCAGCGCGATCAGCACGTAATTCCACAACACGCCGTTGACGGCGTCGACCAGCCCTTGCACGAGTGCTTCCATCCAGAGTCCTTGTAAATAGCGTCAGTCATGTGCGACGGCCGCAAACGCGGCCCGAGGGGCGACATGATATGACAGTTTTCAAGGATTATTACAAAACGAAAGAAATTGAGATGATGAAAAATCAAGGCCGGATGTCGTCAGGTTAGACGACGCTTCGTGAAAATGCGGCGGTAGCGAGGAGATGACCCTTCCGGTCCAGGCTGTTGGCTGGCGCGTGCGCCTGACGTGAAAATCCGGACGTTGCAGCGGGCACGCGGGCCCGACACGCGATTTGGGACAGGTGCGCTGGCAGGCCTCCGCCGGCGCCGGGCATTCTGCTGCCGGGGTTACCCCTCCGGACAGCATCCGGTTCGACGGCGCGCCGCAGTATCACGCATGGAAGCTGGGTGTGTGGGAATTCCCGCTGCACGTTGACGAAATCCGATATACGGCGATGATCGACTGCAACGAGCAGCTTGCAAGCTACGGACGAACCGTCGATCCGTTGGGCGTCCCGACCAAACAAGCCCACGATCGCCCACCGCTTCGGAAATAAAAAACCGGGCGCCCTCTCGGACGCCCGGCTTTCGTCGAAACCCGCTTGCGCGATTCGGCTCAGCGCGGCAATTCCGAATGCCCCATCAGATACGCATCGACCGAGCGCGCGCACTGGCGGCCTTCGCGGATCGCCCACACCACGAGCGACTGGCCGCGTCGCATGTCGCCTGCCGCGAACACCTTGTCGACCGACGTGTAGTACGAACGATCGCCTTCGGTCGCCGCACGCGCGTTGCCGCGCGCATCCTTCGCGACGCCGAATGCGTCGAGCACCGGCGCGGCCGGCTGCGTGAAGCCCATCGCCAGCAGCACGAGATCGGCCTTCATTTCGAACTCGGAACCCGGCACTTCCTGCATCTTGCCGTCCTTCCACTCGACGCGCACCGCGATCAGCTTCTCGACCTTGCCGTTCTTGCCTTCGAGACGCTTCGTCGCGACCGCCCAGTCGCGCTCGCAGCCTTCCTCGTGCGACGACGACGTGCGCAGCTTGATCGGCCAGTACGGCCACACGAGCGGCTTGTTCTCCTCTTCCGGCGGCTGCGGCAGCAGTTCGAACTGCGTGACCTGCTTCGCGCCGTGACGGTTCGACGTGCCGACGCAGTCCGAACCCGTATCGCCGCCGCCGATCACGATCACGTGCTTGCCCTTCGCGAGCAGTTGGTCGACCAGCTTGTCGCCCGCATTCACGCGGTTCTGCTGCGGCAGGAAGTCCATCGCGAAATGAACGCCCGCGAGCTCACGGCCCGGCACCGGCAAATCGCGCGGCGTTTCCGAACCGCCGGCGATCACGACCGCGTCGAATTCTTCCTTCAGCGTGTCCGGCGAAATGGTTTCCTTCGCGAGGCTGCCGATCGACTCGGGCAGCGGATCCTTGCCGATGAACACGCTCGTGCGGAACGTCACGCCTTCCGCTTCCATCTGCCGCATGCGGCGATCGATCAGCCACTTCTCGAGCTTGAAATCGGGGATCCCGTAACGCAGCAGGCCGCCGATGCGGTCGTTCTTCTCGAACACCGTCACGTCGTGGCCGGCCCGCGCGAGCTGCTGCGCGGCGGCGAGGCCCGCGGGGCCCGAGCCGACGATCGCGACCTTCTTGCCGGTCTTGTGCTCGGCCGGCAGCGGCTTCACCCAGCCTTCCGCCCAGGCCTTGTCGATGATCGCGTGCTCGATCGACTTGATGCCGACCGGGTCGTCGTTGATCCCGAGCGTGCAGGCCGCCTCGCACGGCGCCGGGCAGATACGGCCCGTGAACTCGGGGAAGTTGTTGGTCGAATGCAGGACTTCGATCGCCTGCTGCCAGTCCTGGCGGTAAACGAGATCGTTGAAGTCGGGAATGATGTTGTTGACCGGGCAGCCGTTGTTGCAGAACGGGATGCCGCAATCCATGCAGCGCGCGCCCTGGACCTTCGCGTCCGCGTCGGTCAGCGCCGCGACGAATTCCTTGTAGTGCTTCACGCGCGTGAGCGGTGCTTCGTACGCCTCGTGGCGGCGTTCGAACTCCAGAAAACCGGTTGCCTTGCCCATAAGGTGCTCTTCTGTTGGGTGTATCGGATGGGGGAGCCGCGCGCGGCGTTCACGCGCGCGCGGCATTCGCTATGTCGTTCGTCGCTCAGGCGGCCAGCACTTCCTTCGCCGCCTTCTTCGCACCGATCTCGCCCAGCGCGCGCTTGTATTCGTGCGGGAACACCTTCACGAACTGGCGGCGCGCCGCGTCCCAGTTTTCCAGCAGCGACTTCGCGCGCGGCGAACCCGTGAACTGGAAATGACGCTCGACGAGCCCCTTGAGCAGCGCTTCGTCGGTCGTGCCTTCGTGCCAGAGCGCGCGATCGACCGTGCGCTCCTGCTCGGCCTGCTGCAGCACCGGATCGAGCGCGACCATCGACTTGTTGCACTTCGCCGCGAACGTGCCGTCCGGATCGTAGATGTACGCGATGCCGCCCGACATGCCGGCCGCGAAGTTGCGCCCGGTCTCGCCGAGCACGACGACCGTGCCGCCCGTCATGTATTCGCAACCGTGGTCGCCCGTGCCTTCGACGACCGCCGTCGCGCCCGAGTTACGTACGCAGAAGCGCTCGCCCGCCACGCCGCGGAAGAAGGCTTCGCCTTCGATCGCGCCGTACATCACCGTATTGCCGCAGATGATGTTTTCTTCCGACTTGCCGCGGAAGTCGTTGGTCGGACGGATGATGATCCGGCCGCCCGACAGGCCCTTGCCGACGTAGTCGTTGCCGTCGCCGACGAGGTCGAGCGTCACGCCCTTCGCGAGGAACGCGCCGAAGCTCTGGCCGGCCGTGCCCTTCAGCTGGATGTGCACCGCGTCGTCGGCCAGGCCGTCGTGGCCGTGCTTCTTCGCGATCGCGCCCGACAGCATCGCGCCGACCGTGCGGTTCACGTTGCGCACCGGCTGGATGAACGACACATGCTCGCCGTTCTCGATCGCGGCCTTCGCCTTCTCGATCAGCACGTGGTCGAGCGCGCGCTCGAGGCCGTGATCCTGCACGTCGACGTGACGCCGTGCAACGTCCTCGCATTCTTCCGGCTGGTAGAACACGCGCGAGAAATCGAGGCCCTTCGCCTTCCAGTGCTCGATGCCCTTGCGCGTATCGAGCAGGTCGGCGCGGCCGATCAGGTCGTCGAACTTCGCGATGCCGAGCTGCGCCATGATCTCGCGCACTTCCTCGGCGACGAAGAAGAAGTAGTTCACGACGTGCTCGGGCTGGCCCTTGAACTTCGCACGCAGCACCGGATCCTGCGTCGCGACGCCGACCGGGCACGTGTTCAGGTGGCACTTGCGCATCATGATGCAGCCTTCGACGACGAGCGGCGCCGTCGCGAAGCCGAATTCGTCCGCGCCGAGCAGCGCGCCGATCACGACGTCGCGGCCGGTCTTCATCTGGCCGTCGGCCTGCACGCGGATGCGGCCGCGCAGGCGGTTCAGCACCAGCGTCTGCTGCGTTTCGGCGAGGCCGAGTTCCCACGGCGTGCCCGCATGCTTCACCGACGACAGCGGCGACGCGCCGGTGCCGCCGTCATGGCCGGCGATCACGACGTGGTCGGCCTTCGCCTTCGCGACGCCGGCCGCGACCGTGCCCACGCCCACTTCCGACACGAGCTTCACCGAAATGCTCGCCACCGGGTTCACGTTCTTCAGGTCGTGGATCAGTTGCGCCAGATCCTCGATCGAGTAGATGTCGTGGTGCGGCGGCGGCGAGATCAGGCCGACGCCCGGCACCGAGTAACGCAGCTTGCCGATGTAGTCGGACACCTTGTGGCCCGGCAGCTGGCCGCCTTCGCCCGGCTTCGCGCCCTGCGCCATCTTGATCTGGATCTGGTCGGCCGATGCGAGGTACTCGGCGGTGACGCCGAAGCGGCCCGACGCGACCTGCTTGATCTTCGAGCGCAGCGAGTCGCCGTCCTTCAGCGGAATGTCGCTGACGATCTCGTCGCCGATCACCGACTTCAGCGTCTCGCCCGACTTGATCGGAATGCCGCGCAGTTCGTTGCGGTAGCGCTTCTGGTCCTCGCCGCCTTCGCCGGTGTTCGACTTGCCGCCGATCCGGTTCATCGCGACCGCGAGCGTCGCGTGCGCTTCGGTGCTGATCGAACCGAGCGACATCGCGCCCGTCGCGAAGCGCTTGACGATCTCCTTCGCGGGCTCGACGTCGTCGATCGGGATCGCCTTGGTCGGCTCGACCTTGAACTCGAACAGGCCGCGGAACGTCATGTGACGCTTGGTCTGGTCGTTGATCAGGTGCGCGTATTCCTTGTACGTCTGGTACGAGTTGCTGCGCGTCGCGTGCTGCAGCTTCGCGATCGAATCCGGCGTCCACATGTGGTCTTCGCCGCGCACGCGGTACGCGTACTCGCCGCCCGCGTCGAGCATGTCGCGCAGGACCGGGCTGTCGCCGAACGCGTCGCGGTGCAGGCGGATCGCTTCTTCCGCGACTTCGAACAGGCCGATGCCGCCGACCTTCGACGCCGTGCCCTTGAAGTACTTCTCGACGAGGTCGCTCGACAGACCGAGCGCTTCGAAGATCTGCGCGCCGGTGTACGACATGTACGTCGAGATGCCCATCTTCGACATCACCTTCTGCAGGCCCTTGCCGACCGCCTTCGTGAAGTTATAGACGGCCTTCTCCGGCGACAGGTCGCCCGGCAGGCCTTCGGCCATCTTCGCGAGCGTTTCCATCGCGAGGTACGGGTGCACGGCTTCCGCGCCGTAGCCCGCGAGCAGCGCGAAGTGGTGCGTCTCGCGCGCGGAGCCCGTCTCGACGACGAGGCCCGTGCTGGTGCGCAGCCCCTGCTGAACGAGGTGCGTGTGGATCGCCGACGTCGCGAGCAGCGCCGGAATCGCGACGTGCTCGGCGTCCGTCTTGCGGTCCGACACGATCAGGATGTTGTAGCCCGACTTCACCGCGTCGACGGCTTCCGCGCACAGCGACGCGAGGCGCGCCTCGATGCCTTCCTTGCCCCACGCGACCGGGTAGCAGATGTTCAGTTCGTACGCGCTGAACTTGCCGCCCGTGTACTGGTCGATCGCGCGGATCTTCGCGATGTCCTTGAAGTCGAGCACCGGCTGCGACACTTCGAGACGCATCGGCGGGTTGATGTTGTTCGTGTCGAGCAGGTTCGGCTTCGGGCCGATGAACGACACGAGCGACATCACCATGTTCTCGCGGATCGGGTCGATCGGCGGGTTCGTGACCTGCGCGAACAGCTGCTTGAAGTAGTGATAGAGCGTCTTGTTCTTGTTCGACATCACCGCGAGCGGCGAGTCGTTGCCCATCGAGCCGACGGCTTCCTCACCCTGCTGCGCCATCGGCGCCATCAGGAACTTCAGGTCCTCCTGCGTATAGCCGAACGCCTGCTGGCGGTCGAGCAGCGCGGCGCCTTGCGTGCGGCCGGCCGCGACTTCCTCGGCCTTCGGCTCGATCTCGTCGAGCTTGATGCGCACCGCGTCGATCCAGCTCTTGTACGGCTTCGCGTTCGCGAGGTTGTCCTTCAGTTCCTTGTCGTCGATGATGCGGCCGTGTTCCATGTCGATCAGGAACATCTTGCCCGGCTGCAGGCGCCACTTCTTGACGATCTTCGATTCGGGGATCGGCAGCGTGCCGGCTTCCGACGCCATGATGACGAGGTCGTCGTCGGTCACGATGTAGCGCGCGGGGCGCAGGCCGTTGCGGTCGAGCGTCGCGCCGATCTGGCGGCCGTCGGTGAACGCGATCGCGGCCGGGCCGTCCCACGGCTCCATCATCGCGGCGTGGTATTCGTAGAACGCGCGGCGGTTCTCGTCCATCAGCGTGTGCTGTTCCCACGCTTCCGGGATCATCATCATCACCGCGTGCACGAGCGGGTAGCCGGCCATCACCAGCAGTTCGAGACAGTTGTCGAACGAGGCGGTATCCGACTGGCCCGGGTAGATCAGCGGCCACAGCTTCGGCAGATCGTCGGCGAGCACGTGCGACGCGATCGCGCCGGTACGCGCGTTCAGCCAGTTCACGTTGCCCTTCACGGTATTGATCTCGCCGTTGTGCGCGATCATCCGGTACGGGTGAGCCAGCTCCCACGCCGGGAACGTGTTGGTCGAGAAGCGCTGGTGCACGAGCGCGAGCGCCGACACGACGCGCGGGTCCTGCAGGTCGCGGTAGTACACGCCGACCTGGCCCGCCAGCAGCAGCCCCTTGTAGACGACCGTGCGCGCCGACATCGACGGCACGAAGTATTCCTTGCCGTGCTTGAGCTTCAGCGCCTGGATGCGGTGGCTCGCCGTCTTGCGGATCACGTACAGCTTCCGCTCGAGCGCGTCCGTCACCATGATGTCCTTGCCGCGGCCGATGAAGATCTGGCGGATCAGCGGCTCGCTCGCCTTCACCGTCGGCGAGATCGGCATCGCATGGTCGACCGGCACGTCGCGCCAGCCGAGCACGACCTGGCCTTCGGCCTTCACCGTACGCTCGAGCTCCTGCTCGCACGCGAGACGCGATGCGTTCTCCTTCGGCAGGAAGATCATCCCGACCCCGTATTCGCCGGCCGGCGGCAGGTTCACGCCCTGCTTCGCCATTTCCTCGCGATAGAACGCGTCCGGAATCTGGATCAGGATGCCCGCGCCGTCGCCCATCAGCGGATCGGCGCCGACCGCGCCGCGGTGATCGAGGTTCTCGAGGATCTTCAGACCCTGCTGAATGATCTCGTGGCTCTTCTTGCCCTTGATGTGAGCGACGAAGCCGACGCCGCAGGCGTCGTGTTCGTTTTGCGGGTCGTACAGACCTTGTGCGGCGGGCACCGCGGCGAGCGGCTGCTGGTGGTCGTTCATGGGGACACCGTCGTAAAGGGGGCCTGGAGGCCGTTGAACCGTTTTCTTGTTGCCATCGATCCCGCTCCCGGCGGGAGACGGCGCGGCCGACCGTGGTTGGGCAAGCTTCGCCCGGGCCACCGGAATTCGGAATATACGCGACGAATCAAGGGAATAGCAACAAAAACCGCTTGATCGAACCCCAATTAAATGAATGCCTTGATATGGTGCTGTTTTATAGGGGCCGCATCGTTTTGGTGCAAAAAGAAGCGGCGCCCGCAGCGCCGCTTCCGGCCCGCCTTTCCGACCTTATTGCTGGATCGGCGGTGTGTTCTCGCGCACCTTTCTGGGGCGTCCGCGCGGCAACGGCGAAACGCGCCGGTTCGCGGTGCGCGCCGCCCACTCGCGGTAATTCTCGCCGCCGAGCACCCAGCCTTTCAGCGTCGCCTGCTGCAGCTGATCGGCCTGCCGCTCGTCGAGCGGCTGCTCGCACAGCTCCTTGTACGCGCGCTGGCGGTCGAACGGCGTGTTGCCGAGCGCCCAGTAGAGCGGATGGTCGGTGATCAGGCTGTCGACGGTGAGCCCGACGTGATGCCGGTAGCTCGACCACCGATAGGCCTCGGGCGTCGCGACGAGCTGCGAGCGCACCGGGCTCATCTCGACCACGCGGCTCGCGAGCAGGAAATAGCGCTCGCCTTCGATCACCGTCGCGCGATAGCGGCCTTCCCACAGGGTGCCGCGCCGCGAATAGCGCCGGTTGAAGTGCGCGACGTAGCGGCGGCCGACGGCTTGCATCGCCTTCGGCAGACTCGCCTCGTCGCTCGGCGTCACGAGAAGTTGCACCTGGCGCGGCAGCAGCACGTAGGCATGCACCGACAGGTGATGATCGCGTGCGGCGGCCTTCAGGCAATCGATGAAGAGTTCGTAGTCCTGGTCGTCGACGAACGCGGGTTGCTGATCCAGGCCGCGCAATATTACGTGCTGCGGCTGGTCGGGAACGTAGAGTCGTGCTAACCGTGCCATGCTGAATGTCCGTTTGAACGCGTTAGGAAATACCCGGAGGTCCGAAATTGCGCACCTGCGTAGAATGCCCGTCCCAGCGGCGCGCGTAAGCGTACGGTCGTGCGAATCCTAGGGAGAAAACTCTAACTTACGAGCTTGTTTGGTTTTAAACGCAGTCGTCATAATGAGCACGCCTTTGATCGGAGGAGACACAATGAAACGAAAACTGGCCATTACGGGGGCCGCAGCGCTCGCATTCGCGTTCGCGGGCGGCACGGCACACGCACAATCCGCAGGTGATTTCTACGTCAGCACCGGCTGGTTCCACCTTTCGCCGCAGGACAGCAGCGACCCGCTGTTCGTCTACGGCGTAGGCGGCACGCCCATCAACCAGTCGATTCCCAATACCGGCGCCGGTATCAGCGACGCCGATACGCTTGGGCTCGCAACGGGCTACTTCATCACCGACCATATCTCCACCGAGCTCGTTATGGGGATACCGCCGAAGTTCGACATCACCGGCAAGGGTCAGTTCGAAAGATTCGGCGTACTCGGCCGCGCGTACCAGTGGAGTCCCGCCGTATTGCTCCGCTACCACTTCAACGACGCCAACGCGAAGTTCCGTCCGTATGTCGGCATCGGCGCGACGTATGTCTGGTTCACCGGCGCGAAAATCACGAACGGCAGCTTCGAGAACGGCGTGCTCGGCGGCCCCACCAGCGCGACGACGAGCAACCAGTGGGCCCCCGTCTTCAACGCCGGCTTCACGTACAACTTCACGAAACACTGGTTCGCGGGCCTGTCGCTCTCGTACATCCCCGTCAGCGTGACCGCGACCTTCACGACGGCCCGCCGGACGCCGGTCGGGACGCTGACGGAAACGTCGAAGGCCCACATCTCGCTCAACCCGATCGTCACGTACCTGAACGTCGGCTACCGTTTCTAAGCGTAGTCGAATATTTGGGGAATGGTTAATCCTGCTGCAATTTGTAGCGGATTTTTCGTGGCGTAACGTCTCCACGATGCAAAACGCCCCGGCGGGCATCCCGTCGGGGCGTCGTTTTTTCGCGTCGGGCACGTCCCGGGCAAGGGTTTTACCGGACGCCGCCGCGGTCGTGGCCGCGGCCGTCAGACGGCGTCGATGTCGTCCAGCGCATCGGGCGCGATCAGGTCGATGCGGTCGGTGCAGACCGCGTCGACGCCCCAGCGCGCGAGTTCGCGCGCCCGTTCGAGGTCGTTCACCGTGTAAACCAGGATGCGCAGCCCGGCGCCCTTGATCGCGCGCACGAGCGGTTCGTCGAGGCGAGTGTGGTCTGCATGCAACGACACGCAACCGAGCGCGTCGACGACCTGCGCATGCCAGTCGTCGGGCACGACCTCGTAGAGCATTCCGCGCGGCAGCGCCGGCGCGGACGCGCGCGCCTGTTGCAGTGCGTCGAACGAGAACGACGACAGCAGCGGCGCCACCGCGGCATCGCGCCAGTACGCGGCGGCGTCGGCCGCCACGCGCCGCCCCGTTTCGCGCTCGCGCTCCGGGCACGGCTTGATCTCGACGTTCGCCGCCAGCCCGTGCGCGATGCAGCGCGCCGCCGCGGCCTCGAGCGTCGGCATCCGTTCGCCCGCGAAGCGCGCATCGCGCCACGCGCCCGCGTCGAGCGCAGCCAGCGCCGCATAACGCATGCCTGCCGCCGCGCCGTGGCCGTTCGACGTCCGGTCGACGGTATCGTCGTGCAGCAGGAACGTCACGTCGTCGGCCGACAGCTTCGCGTCGAACTCGACCATCCGGTGACCGCGCCGCGCGCCTTCGTCGAGCGCGGCAAGCGTGTTCTCCGGCGCGAGCGTCCCGCCGCCGCGATGGGCGACGACGCGCGGATAGGGCCAGTCGGGGTGGATCGTCATCGTCGGTCTCCCGGCAGTCGGACGGTTTCAGCCGGCGCGCTTGCCGGTTTCGGGATCGAAGAAATGCAGCCGGTGCGCGGGCAACGCCGCCGCGAGCGCGGTGCCACGCGCGGGACGGTCCGCGTGCGGCAGGCGCACCGCGACGTCGTGATTGCCCCAGCGGCCGTGCGCGAGATTGTCCGCGCCGAGCAGCTCGCACGAATCGACCGGCAGCGTCGCCTGCGCGACGCCCGGCTGCGGCGTCATGTGTTCGGGACGCACGCCGAGCACCCAGTCGCGCCCGGCGGCGATTTCGCGGCCGATGCCCGGCGCGCCGGCGACCGGCAGCGCGGGGCCGCCGCCCGCGACCGTGAAGGTCGCGCCGTCTTCCGACAGCCGGCCGTGCAGCAGGTTCATCGCCGGCGAGCCGATGAAGCCCGCGACGAACACCGTCGCAGGCTTCTCGTACACGTCGACCGGCGCGCCGATCTGCTCCGCGTAACCGCGGTTCATCACGATCACGCGCTGCGCGAGCGTCATCGCCTCGATCTGGTCGTGCGTCACGTACACGCTCGTCGTCGCGAGCCGCGCGTGCAGCCGCTGGATCTCGAGCCGCATCTGCACGCGCAGCTTCGCGTCGAGGTTCGACAACGGCTCGTCGAACAGGAACACCGACGGCTCGCGCACGATCGCGCGCCCCATCGCGACGCGCTGCCGCTGGCCGCCCGACAACTCGCGCGGCCGCCGCGCGAGCAGCGGCTCGAGCTCGAGGATCTTCGCGGCCGCGGCCACCCGCGAATCGATCGTCGCGCGCTCGATGCCGCGGATCTTCAGCCCGTAGCCCATGTTCTGCGCGACCGTCATGTGCGGGTACAGCGCATAGTTCTGGAACACCATCGCGATGTCGCGATCCTTCGGCTCCAGCGCGTTGACGACCCGGTCGCCGATCGCGATCTCGCCGTCCGTCACCGACTCGAGCCCCGCGATCATCCGCAGCAACGTCGACTTGCCGCAGCCCGACGGGCCGACCAGCACGATGAATTCGCCGTCGGCGATCTCCACGTCGATGCCGTGCAGCACGTGCTGCTTGCCGTCGTAGGATTTCCTGACGCCCTTCAAGCTCAGTGCAGCCATACCTGGTCCTTCTCCCGGTTACCGTCGGTCGTTCATTTCTCGGAATCGACGAGGCCGCGCACGAACCAGCGCTGCATCGCCAGCACGACGACGAGCGGCGGGATCATCGCCAGCAGCGTCGCCGCCATCACGTATTGCCATTCGGTCGCGGCGTCGCCGCTCGCGATCATCGTCTTGATGCCGACCACCGCCGTCGACAGCGACGCTTCCGTCGTGATCAGGATCGGCCACAGATACTGGTTCCAGCCGTAGATGAACGTGATCACGAACAGCGCGGCGATGCTCGTCTTCGACAGCGGCAGCACGACGTCCCAGAAGAAGCGCAGCGGCCCCGCGCCGTCGATGCGCGCCGCATCCATCAGCTCGTCGGGCAGCGTCATGAAGAACTGACGGAACAGGAACGTCGCGGTCGCCGATGCGATCAGCGGCATCGCGAGCCCCGCATAGGTGTTCGTCAGATGCAGCGTCGACACGACCTGCACGGTCGGGAAGATCCGCACTTCCACCGGCAGCATCAGCGTGACGAAGATCAGCCAGAACGCCGTGTTGCGAAACGGGAAGCGGAAATAGACGATCGCGTACGCGGACAGGATCGACACCGCGATCTTGCCGACCGCGATCCCGAGCGCCATCGCGAAGCTGTTCACGAGCAGGCGGCCGAACGGCGCCGTCGTGCCGCCGCTGCCGTGCCCCCAGATGTACGCGACGTTCTCGAACAGGTGCGTGCTCGGCACGAGCGACAGCGGCACCGTGAACACTTCCTGCGCGTTCATCGTCGCCGCGCAGAACGCGACGTAGACGGGGAACACGATCAGGACGACGCCGGCGATCAGCACCGCGTGGCAGAACAGGTCGAAGCCCTTGCGATTCTCGATCATGCGTATTGCACCCTGCGTTCGACGAAGCGGAACTGGATCACCGTGAGTCCCACGACGATGATCATCAGCACGACCGACTGCGCACCCGAACTGCCGATGTCGAGCCCCTGGAAGCCTTCCGCGAAGATCTTGTAGATCAGCGTCCTGGTGCTCTGCGCCGGGCCGCCGCCGGTGGCCGCGTCGATCACCGGGAAGGTGTCGAAGAACGCGTAGACGAGGTTTACGACCAGCAGGAAGAAACTCGTCGGCGACAGCAGCGGCAGCACGATGTTGAAGAAGCGCCGCACCGGCCCCGCGCCGTCGATCGCCGCCGCCTCGATCAGCGAGCGCGGAATCGCCTGCAGCCCCGCGTAGAAGAACAGGAAGTTGTAGCTCACCTGCTTCCATACCGACGCCAGCACGACGAGAAACATCGCCTGACCGCCGTTCAGCGCGTGGTTCCATACGATGCCGCCCTTCGCGAGCGCATACGTGATCAGGCCGATGCTCGGGTTGAACAGGAATGCCCACAGCACGGCCGCGATCGTCGGCGCGACCGCGTACGGCCAGATCAGCAGCGTGCGGTACACGCGCGCGCCGCGGATCACGCGGTCGGCGCATGCGGCGAGCAGCAGCGACACGACGAGCCCGCTCACCGTGACGAGCGAGCTGAACACGAGCGTCGTGCGGAACGAATCGAGATACAGCGGATCGGCGAACAGGTGCGCGAAGTTCGCGAAGCCGACGAACTCGCTCGACGTGCCGAACGCGTCCTGCGTCTGCGTCGACTGCCACAGCGCGACGCCGGCCGGCCACAGGAAGAACACGGCGGTGATCGCGAGCTGCGGCGCGATCAGCAGGTACGGCACCGGGCTCGTACCGAAACGGGAACGGGATTGCATCGCGGGTGTCCGGTCAGGCGAAACGGAAGGGAAACCGCGCCGCCGGACGGCACGCGCTGACGCGCGGCGCCGCCGGCGGCACGAACGCGATGCGCGCTCAGCCGCCCGACTTCTCGAAGCGGCGCAGCAGTTCGTCGCCGCGCGAGGCGGCCGAATCGAGCGCGTCCTTCGGCGACTTCTTCTGCGCCCAGACCTGTTCGAACTCCTCGTCGACGATCGTGCGGATCTGCGGCATGTTGCCCAGCCGCAGCCCCTTCGTGTACGGCAGCGGCGGCTTGTTCAACATCTGCTTGATCGCGGTTTCGGCGCTCGGGTTCTTCGCGTAGAAGCCCTGCTGGCGCGTCAGGTCGTACGCGGCGGTCGTCACCGGCAGGTAGCCCGTATCCTGGTGCCACTTCGCGGCGACGGCAGGCGTTGCCAGGTACGCGAGGAATTTCGCGACGCCCTTGTAGGTCGCCGGATCCTTGCCGGCCAGCACCCACAGGCTCGCGCCGCCGATGATCGCGTTCTGCGGCGCGCCCTTCACGTCCGCGTCGTACGGCAGCATCCCCGTGCCGTAGCTGAACTTCGCGAATTTCTGCACGTTCGCGAGCGCCCCCGACGACGTCGTCAGGATCCCGCAGTCGCCGCTGTAGAACTTCGCCGACGCTTCATCCTTGCGGCCCGCGTACGTGAACGTGCCGTCCTTCGCCATCTGCTGCAGGAACGCGATATGGGCGATCTGCTGCGGCTTGTTGAACTCGAGCACCGCGTCCGTACCGTCGAAGCCGTTGTTGCGGCTCGCGAACGGCAGCCCATGCCAAGCGCTGTAGTTTTCGAGCTGGATCCAGCCCTGCCAGCCGGTCGTGAAGCCGCAGGCCATCCCCGACTTGCGCAGCTTCTCGGCATCCACCTTCACGTCGGCCCACGTCTTCGGCGGCTGGTTCGGATCGAGGCCCGCCTTCTTGAACGCGTCCTTGTTGTAGTACAGCACCGGCGTCGAGCTGTTGAACGGCATCGAGACCAGGTGGCCCGTCTTCGCGTCGCTGTAGTAGCTCGCGATGGTCGGCACGAACGCCTTTTCGTCGAGCGTCACGCCGGCCTGCTTGAACACGTCGTAGACGGGCACGACCGCCTTCTTCGCCTGCATCATCGTCGCCGTGCCGACTTCGTACACCTGCAGGATCGCCGGCGCGTTGCCGCTGCGATAGGCCGCGATGCCGGCCGCGAGCGCCTGGTCGTAGGTGCCCTTGAAGACCGGCACGATCTTGTAGTCGCTTTGCGACGCGTTGAACTGGTCGGCGATCGCATTGACCCGCTCGCCGAGCGCGGCCTCCATCGCATGCCAGAACTGGATTTCCGTTGCGGCGAGCGCGACGTGTTGCGCCCCGAACATCAACGCGCCGCCGAGCGCGATCGACCGAACCAGTGTCCCCGCAGGCTTCTTCTTCATCGACCTCTCCTATGAAAACGTTACCAACAGCGTGTGCAACATTCCCGTCGCCATTGAACCGGCGAAGTCTAGTGATCGTTTGTGACAGTCAGTTGTCGTTGATGACGAACAGGCGCTGGTATTCCTTCAGCGCGAAGCGGTCGGTCATGCCGGCGATGTAGTGCGCGACGAGACGCGGCTGCTGCGCCGCGTCGTCGGACTGGTACGGCGGCGGCAGCAGGCGCGGATCGTCGATGAACGCGTCGAACAAGCCCGTGACGACGCGCTGCGCCTTGCTCGCCATGCGCATCACCTTGTAGTGGCGATACAGGTTCTTGAAGAGGAAGCGCTTGAGGGCCGCCGCCTGCGCGGCGACCTCGGGGCTGTGCGACACGAGCGGCGGTGCGTCGCGCACGTCGTCGAGCGACGCGGGCGCGACGCGCACGAGATTGCGCGTCGTCTCGTCGATCAGGTCGACGATCAGCGTGTTGATGATGCGGCGCACCGTCTCGTGCACGAGACGGCGGCCTTCGAGATGCGGGAATTCGGCGAGCGCCGCTTCGTAGTGACGCTGCCACAGCTCGACTTCCGCGAGCTGCTCGATCGTGATCAGGCCGGAGCGCAGGCCGTCGTCGACGTCGTGGTTGTTGTACGCGATTTCATCGGCGATGTTCGCGAGCTGCGCTTCGAGCGACGGCTGGCGGCCCTGCAGGAAGCGCTCGCCGAGCGCGCCGAGCTTGCGCGCGTTCTCGCGCGAGCAGTGCTTCAGGATGCCTTCGCGCGTCTCGAAGCACAGGTTCAATCCGTTGAACGCGCCGTAGTGCTCCTCGAGCTCGTCGACCACGGCGAGGCTCTGCAGGTTGTGCTCGAAGCCGCCATGCTCGCGCATGCACGCATTCAGCGCGTCCTGCCCGGCATGGCCGAACGGCGTATGGCCGAGATCGTGCGCGAGCGAGATCGCTTCGACGAGATCCTCGTTCAGGCGCAGGTTGCGCGCGACCGAGCGCGCGATCTGCGCGACTTCGAGGCTGTGCGTGAGGCGTGTGCGGAACAGGTCGCCTTCGTGATTGACGAAGACCTGCGTCTTGTATTCGAGCCGGCGAAACGCGGTCGAATGGACGATGCGGTCGCGATCGCGCTGGAATTCGGTGCGCGCCGCCGGCGGGTTTTCCGGATGGCGGCGGCCGCGCGACTGCGACGCGTGCGCGGCATACGGAGCGAGATGGGCTTCCAGCGCCGCCAGCGTCGGCGGCTCGGCCACCGGCGCGGCGGATGCGCGGCCGGCTTCGGACAGTGTTCGGCTGGATGTCTCGCTCACGTCTCCTCCATGTCAGGGCGCCGGCACATCCGCGCCGCCGTTAGTGGGTCGTCTGCGCCAGTGTAGCGAATACCGCTTCGTCCGGCGCCTGCGTGATCAGCGTATCGCCGAATCGCTTCAGCAGGATGAACTTGATCGCGCCGGCCTCGGCCTTCTTGTCGACGCGCATCAGATCCATGTAGCGCGTGTCGCCGAGCGCGGGCCCGCGGGTCGGCAGATGCGCGGCCGCGATCACCGCATCGAGGCGCTGCCGCGACGCTTCGTCGAAGAGACCGAGCCGCACCGACAGGTCGCCCGCCATCACCATCCCGCAGCCGACCGCCTCGCCGTGCAGCCATTCGCCGTAGCCGAGCCCGGCCTCGATCGCATGGCCGAACGTGTGGCCGAAATTCAGGATCGCGCGCAGGCCGCCTTCGCGCTCGTCGGCCGCGACGACGCTCGCCTTGATCTCGCACGAACGCTTCACCGCATGCGCGAGCGCAGCCGGCTCGCGACGGTTCAGCGCACCGACGTTCGCCTCGATCCAGTCGAAGAACTCGGCATCGGCGATCGCGCCCGTCTTGATGACTTCGGCGACGCCCGCCGCCAGTTCGCGATCGGGCAGCGTCGTCAGCGCGCCGATGTCCGCGATCACGGCCTGCGGCTGGTAGAACGCGCCGATCATGTTCTTGCCGAGCGGGTGATTGATGCCCGTCTTGCCGCCGACCGACGAATCGACCTGCGACAGCAGCGTCGTCGGTACCTGGATGAACGGCACGCCGCGCATGTAGCACGCGGCGGCAAAGCCCGTCATGTCGCCGACCACGCCGCCGCCGAGCGCGACGAGCGTCGTCTTGCGATCCGCGTGATCGGTGAGCAGGCCGTCGAAGATCAGGTTCAGCGTTTCCCAGTTCTTGTACGCCTCGCCGTCCGGCAGCACGACCGTCGACACGCGCTTGCCGAGCGGCGCGAGCGCCGCGCGCAGCGCGTCGCCGTAAAGCGGATCGACCGTCGTGTTCGTGACGATCGTGACGGACGAGCCGTTGATGTGGGGAGCGAACAGCTCGGTGCGGCCGATCAGGCCGGCGCCAATATGAATCGGATAGGCGCGGTCGCCCAGATCGACGTTGACAGTAATCATGCTTGTAGCGGCTTGGCGATGACGCCGGCCAGTTCGAGTTGCATCAGCACCATGTTGACGAGACCGTTGACCGACGGACGGCCGGTCTCGATGACGAAATCCGCGCATTCGCGGTACAGCGGGTCGCGCACTTCGTACAACGCTTCGAGACGCCCCTTCGGATCTTCCGTCTGCAACAGCGGGCGGTTCTTGTCCTTGCGCGTGCGCAGCCACAGATCGTGCGGATTGGCGCGCAGGTAGACGACGATGCCGTTGGTTTTCAGGCTGACGCGATTTTCCGGACGCAGCACCGCGCCGCCGCCCGTCGCGAGCACGATGTTCTCGCGCTGCGCGAGATCGGCGATGACCTGCGTTTCGCGGTCGCGAAACCCGGCCTCGCCCTCCAGCTCGAAGATCACCGGAATGCGCGCGCCCGTACGGGCCTCGATTTCGTGGTCGGAGTCGAAGAACGTCCTGTCGAGACGACGCGCGACCGCACGGCCCACGGTGGTCTTACCCGCTCCCATAAGGCCGACGAAAAATACGTTTGCATGTGGGTCCCGCGCTTGCAACGGCTTCCTCTGCTTCAATCTTGCTGGTGTGTGGCGCAGCTTACTGGCAAAGCGGCTGCCTTGTCGAGCCTGCGCCGGCGGCTTCCGGCCCCGTTTTCTCGGCGTCCACGTCGCCCGTGTCGGATGCGCCGCAACGCGCCTCGACGACGGTCGGCGTGATGAAGACGACCAGTTCGTGGCGCTGGTCACGCTGCGCGCGGTGCCGGAAAAGCGCGCCCAGAATCGGTATTTTGCCCAAGAGCGGCACGCGCGTCACATCGTTCCGGTTCAGTTGTTCATAGATGCCGCCGATCGCGACCGTCCCGCCATTCTCGACCTCGACGCGCGTCTGCACGTGCTTCGTATGGATGGCGGGGCCGGCCGCGGTCGGCTCGCCGACGCTGTCCTTGGTCACGTCGAGATCGAGCACCACGCGCCCGTCCGGCGTGATCTGCGGCTCGACCTCCAGCTTGAGCGTCGCACGACGGAACTGCACGCCGCTCATGCCATTGCCGACCTTCGCCTGGTACGGCAGCTCGGAACCCTGTTCGACGATGGCCTTGACGCGGTCCGCCGTCACCACCCGCGGACGCGAAACGATCTGGCCCCGACCCTGTGCCTCGAGCGCACTCAGTTCGATGTCGAGTACGCGGCTGAGCGGCGCGGCGAACAGCGTGAAGCCGGCAGTCGCCGCGTCGAAACCGCCGAGCGGCCGCGCGGCGAGATCCAGCGCGTTGCGCGCGTCCGCCGTGAACGACGCCCCCTCGGCCGACGACGGCCGTCCCTGCGCACGCAGCGCGACGCGCGCGCCAAGGTTGCGCGAGAAACCCTGCTCGCCCTCGACGATGCGGGCCTCGATGCGGACCTGCCGCGACGGCCGGTCGATCGCGTCGATCAGGCCCGCGATCTGAGCGAGGCGCGGCGCGAGATCGGTCACGAACAGCAGGTTCGTGCGCGGATCGGCCGCCGCGGCGCCGCGCTTCGACAGCAGGCGCTGGCCGGTCGCGCCGGCCAGCAGCCGTTGCACGTCCTGCGCGCGCGGATAGTGCAGCGCGAACGTACGGCTCGCGAGCGGCTCCAGATCGGCGGCCCGCGCATGCATTTCGAAGCGCTCGCGTTCGCGCGCAGCCAGTTCGATTGCCGGCGTGACCCAGATCACGTTGCCGCGCCGGGACATCGCGAGCCCGTGCGTGTCGAGCAGCGTGTCGAACGCTTCGCGCCAGCGGACGTTGTTCAGACGTAACGTCACCGTGCCGCGCACCTGCTCGCCGACGACGATATTGAGCCCCGTGAACCGCGCGATCGCGTCGAACGCAGCCGCGAGGCCGGCGCCCTGCAGATTCAGCGAGATCCGCCGCGCGTCGTCTGCATCGCCGGGTTGCCGCGCCGCGGCGTCGCTCATTCGGGCCGGTGGCGCCAGCGGGATCGGCGGCCCCTCCAGCGTGGGGAGCGGTGCGGCGGTTTCCGTCTGCCGCGCCGCACGCGCTGCCTGATCGAACGGCGACGGGCCGGCGTCCTCCGCTACCGCGCCGTCCACGCCGTCAGCCACGCGCAACGGCTGCGACAGGCCCGGCATCGACACCTCCGTCGACCCGGCCGGCCAGACCGCCGGCAGCGGCGGCAACGACGCGCTTGCATCAGCCGTCGTCATGCCGGCCCAAACGACAAACACCCAACAGCCATGTTTCGTCATGGCCGGCCTCCGTCGTCCAGGACGAGCCGCTGCGATCCGTCCGCCGTCGCAAGCGTCACGGCAGCGCGATCGACGCGCACCACGCGCGCGGCCCCCAGCACCTCGCCGGGCGCGACGATCGTGAACGCGCCGTCGCCGTCGTCGAACAACGCGAGACCGGTACGCGCATCGCGAATCGTGCCGGCAAGACGAGCTGCGCGCTGCGCCGCTTCGGTCGGGCCAGCCTCACCGAACGGATCGGCGTCGGACGCAGCGGCACGAACCGGCGTGTCGGCCGCCGCGGCGGTGGCTGCCGGCAGCGCCGGAAACACGTCGACGGACATATCCACCCGCACCGCCGACATGCCACGCTCGATACGCAGCGCCGACGGTACGGCCAACACCGGCAAGCGCGCCAGCCCGCCGACCATATGCGCTAGCGCGCGAAAGCCGCCATCCGCGACGATGCGCACGGTGCGCCGGCCGTCCGGTGCCGCGCCATCGGCGCGCTGCGGTTCGATCGACACACCCTGCAGCCCGCTCGATGCAGCGACGTCGGCCAGCTCCAGCATCAACTCGGCCCATTCCGGCGCATCCGGCAACCGATCGTCGCGCGCCGACGCACGATGCCCGTCACGCCGTTGTCCGGCGGAAGCAAGCACGCGTTGCGCGTCGGCCTCACGCGCCTGCGCTGCGGCGAGCAACGCGCGACCGTGTGCCAGCCCGCTCCAGTCGGCCGTATTCGCCAGATGAATGCCGCCGGCCGACACGGCAACGAATGCCAGCACGCAACCCGCGACGTGCACGGCCGCCGGCGACACGCGCGGCATGCGGCCCGCCCCGGCGCGTGCGTGCAGCGCCGGCCGATGCACGAGCGCCGTCATGCGCCCCCTCCCGACACCGTCCGCGACGACATCGCGTCGTGCCAGCGCAACTGCACCGAGAAAAGGAACGGCATCCCGGCCGCGGAAGCCGGCGCATCCGACGCAGGCTTCAACGTCTCGATATCGATCCGCCAGTCGCGCTGCTCGCGCGCCATCGCGGCGAGCCACCGCGCAGCCGCCCGGTAACTCGCGGCGCGCGCGTCGAGCACGGCGCCGGTCGTCGTCATGCGCAGTGCGTCGAGCCGGACATGATCGGCGCGCACTTGCTTCAGGGTCGCCAGCAACCCTGCCACGCGCCGGTAAGGCGCGGCCAGCGCAGCCGCCTGCGCTTCGCGCTGCGCGATGGCGGCGGCGGCATGGGCGGCGCGCGTCGCAACGGCCACTTGCGGCTGCAACTGCCGCAGCCGTGCCTCCACGCCGGCGCGCTCGGCGTCCACTCGCCACCGCGACAACACGGCGGCGCCCGTCCACAGGCCGGCGCCGAGCATGCCGAGCAGGATCGCCACACCGCACTGCGCGGCCCGACGGCGCCGTAACGCCTGCGCCAATCGTTCGCGGTACGGCAGCAGGTTGAAGTCGCCGAATATCGCCCGTCCCGCCTGCCCGGCCGCCACCGCCCCGCCTCCGTTCGCCGCCACGTGATCGGCCATCATTCCCACACCCCGCGCAACGCCAGCCCGACTGCGACGGCAAACGCCGGGCCGCCCGGCATGCCGGCGCGCGCGCACGGCTGGCCGTCCCAGCCCGTGCAGTCGAACGGGAGCGCCGCCGTGCCGAGCACGTCGCCGATCTCGGCGACGGACGTATCGAAGCGGGCGATAGATCGCTCGTCCCCGGCAACGAGTACGCACCGCACGGCCCCGAACACACGTCGGCGCAACGCATCGGGAAGTGCCTCCGGCAACGTGCCGGACAGCGCGAGCGCCGGGGTGGTCGACGGGCCCTCGATTCGCCAGCCGCGCACGCCCGTGTCGCAGAACCAGAGCGCCGCGTAGGCGCCCTGCGCGTCGAGTTCGAACTGCGCGGCATAGCGCAGCGCGCGCAGCACGGCGGCCGACTCGCCGTCGATCACCGTCAGGTCGATACCGGCCTGGGCGGCCACGTCGATCCGCCGCTCGAGCAGCGCCAGCGGCGCCACCGCCACCGCGATCTCGCCGGACCGCGCGCCGCCGTAGTGCCGCCAGTCGAACGCGAGACTGTCCGGCGCCAGCCCCGAGATGCGCTCGGCCGCCTGCCGCGCGGCATCCGGGATGTCGCCGCGCCCGGCCAGATCGAGCGTCGCGGTGCGCATCTCGTCGTCGTGCAGCGCCATCACGCCGTGCGCGTCGCACCGCACATCGGACGCCGACAGCCGCGCCACGGCTGCCGCCAGCGACCGCGCGACCGCCGCCCAGCGCGCGTCTTCCGGCCCGTCCGCCAACCCGACCGGTTCACGCTCGAGCCCCTCGACGCGCACGTCCGCGTCCCGGCCGCGCCGGCTCAGCACGGCCACCCTCACTTCGTGCGCACCGACGTCGATTCCCGTCGACCGATGCCTGCCCGGTGCAAACCGCGCCACCCATCGTCCTGCCATCCCAGCCTCCCGAGATCGTCGCGGCCCACGCCGCGTTTCCGAGACCTGATTCTGCAAAGCGACGCGTGCGGCCGACAGTCGGCCAGACGGCCAGTATCCGCTCGTGGCGGCCGCGCCCGGACTATGCTGACGGCACGCCGACCCGCGGCTTTCCGACGGGCGGCCCCCGCGTCAGGACCGGTCTTACCGGGCAGCTATAATCGCGGGACTGTTTTCCGGTATGCCTATGCAATCCACGACTCCTACGTCCCCGCCTCCCGCCCCGGAGCCGAAGAAGCGACCCTGGTGGCAAAAAGTCCTGCTCGGCTTCGCCGCGATGTGCGTGGCCCTCGTCGTGGCCGGCGGCCTCGTGCTCGGCTACGCGCTCGTCGTGGCGTGGCCGAACATGCCGTCGCTCGACGCGCTGACCGACTATCGGCCGAAGGTGCCGCTGCGCATCTATACGTCGGATCACGTGCTGATCGGCGAATTCGGCGAGGAGCGCCGCGACGTCGTCCATTTCAAGGACGTGCCCGACTCGCTGAAGAAGGCGATCCTCGCGATCGAGGACGCGCGCTTCTACGATCACGGCGGCGTCGATCTCACCGGCATCATCCGCGCCGGCTTCGTCGCGCTGACGAACGGCCACGCGTCGCAGGGCGCGAGCACGATCACGATGCAGGTCGCGCGCAACTTCTTCCTGTCGAGCGAGAAAACCTACACGCGCAAGATCTACGAGATGCTGCTCGCGTACCGGATCGAGCGCGCGCTGACGAAGGATCAGATTCTCGAGGTCTACATGAATCAGATCTATCTCGGCCAGCGCGCGTACGGCTTCGCGAGCGCCGCGCGGGTCTATTTCGGCAAGGACCTGAAGGACATCACGCTCGCGGAAGCCGCGATGCTCGCGGGGCTGCCGAAGGCGCCGTCCGCGTACAACCCGGTCGTGAACCCGAAGCGCGCGAAGGTGCGTCAGGAATACATCCTGCAGCGGATGCTCGAGCTGAACTTCATCACGCGCGAACAGTACGACGAAGCCGCCGCGCAGCCGCTCGTCGTCAAGGGGCCGGGCCGCGATTTCAGCGTGCATGCCGAGTACGTCGCCGAAATGGTCAGACAGATGATGTACGCGCAGTATCGCGAGGAAACCTACACGCGCGGCTTTAACGTCGTCACGACGATCGATTCCGCGGACCAGCAGGTCGCGTACACCGCGCTGCGCAAGGGCATCATGGATTACGAGCGCCGCCACGGCTATCGCGGGCCGGAGGGCTTCATCGAGCTGCCGGCCGGTGCCGACGATCGCGAACAGGCGATCGACGACGCGCTGCTCGAGCACCCCGACAACGGCGAGCTGATCGCCGCGGTCGTGACGGCCGCGAGCCCGCGCCAGATCACGGTTGCGTTCATCGACGGCAGCACGGCGACGATCGAGGGCGACAACCTGCGCTTCGCGTCGGGCGCGCTGTCCGCCAACGCGCAGCCGAACCGCCGCATCCGCCCCGGCGCGATCGTCCGTGTCGTGAAGAACGACGCCGGCAAATGGTCGATCACGCAGTTGCCGCAGGTCGAAGGCGCGTTCCTGTCGATCGTCCCGCAGGACGGCGCGATCCGCTCGCTCGTCGGCGGCTTCGACTACAACAAGAACAAGTTCAACCACGTCACGCAGGCGTGGCGGCAGCCGGGTTCGTCGTTCAAGCCGTTCATCTACTCGGCATCGCTCGACAAGGGCCTCGGGCCGGCCACCGTGATCAACGACGGCCCGCTGTATTTCAGCGCCGCGGAAACCGGCGGCCAGCCGTGGGAGCCGAAGAACTACGGCGGCGGCTTCGAGGGCCCGATGTCGATGCGCACCGCGCTGCAGCGCTCGCGCAACCTCGTTTCGATCCGGATCCTGAACCACATCGGCACGAAATACGCGCAGCAATACATCACGCGCTTCGGCTTCGACGCCGAGCGCCATCCCGCCTACCTGCCGATGGCACTCGGCGCCGGCCAGGTCACGCCGCTGCAGATGGCGGGCGCGTATTCGGTCTTCGCGAACGGCGGCTACCGCATCAATCCGTACCTGATCGCCGAAGTCACCGATCCGAACGGCGCGATCGTCGCGCGCGCGCAGCCGCTCGTCGCCGAGCAGAACGCGCCGCGCGCGATCGACGCGCGCAACGCCTACGTGATGAACAGCCTGCTGCAGAGCGTCGCGCAGCGCGGCACGGGCGCGCGGACCAACGTGCTGAAGCGCACCGACCTCGCGGGCAAGACCGGCACGACGAACGACTCGCACGACGCGTGGTTCGCCGGCTACCAGCACACGCTCGCCGCGATCGCGTGGATCGGCTACGACAATCCGCGCAGCCTCGGCGATCGGGAAACCGGCGGCGGCCTGTCACTGCCGGTCTGGATCGACTACATGGGTGCGGCGCTCAAGGGCGTGCCCGAGTTCAAGCCGACGGCGCCTGACGGCGTCGAATCGCTCGGCGGCGAGCTGTACTTCACCGAGTTCACGCCGGGTCACGGCTTCGTGTCGACGGTCGGCGTGCCGCAGGCGCCGGCCGCACAGAACGTCGACGAGGCCGTACCGCACGTCGACGAACAGGAAAAGCAGGACATCATGAACCTGTTCCGCGGCCACTGACCCGCGGCCCCGGCCATGAAAAAAGCGCCCCACGGGGCGCTTTTTCGTTGGGCACGACGTTGGGGGGCAGTGCCCCGGCCGTCACGCGCTGAACGTGATCGGCAGGCCGGCCTGCTGGGTCGCGTACTCGGTGAGCGCCGCGAAGAACTCGGTGCCCGTGCGCGTATCGCGCCATGCGCCGTCGATGAAACGGTAGTGGAATCCGCCCGCCTTCGCGGCAATCCACACTTCCTTCATCGGCGGCTGCAGGTTGACGATGATCTTCGAGCCGTTCTCGAACGTCAGCGTCAGCACGCTGCCGTTGCGCTCCAGGTCGATGTCGTGATCGCCGTCGTTCGCGGCGTCCACGGTACGCTCGACGGCCGCCAGCACGGCCTCTGCGCGGGCCAGGTATTCGGTATCGGACATGCTAAACTCTATCGGTTAAATTGTTCAGGGACGATCATGCGAGTCGTTTTCCGGATGAGCGCGATTGTAGCGGCTTTGGCGATTCTTGCCGGCTGCGGTCAAAGCGGCGCGCTCTATCTGCCCACCGTGCCGCCGATGCCCAAGCCGATCCAGCAACAGGACACGCCGCCGTCGGACGTGAAACCGACCGACGAGAACGCGTCGTCCGACGAGACGCCCGACACGTCCGGTTCGCCGCTCGCGCTATCGCCCGAGTTGTCGAGCAGTGCATCGACGCTGCCCGCCCCGGCATCGGGCCCGGCCGCCACGAAGTAACGCCGCGCTGCCGCCCGCGCGGCGCTCGAAACGAGGCGATGACCATTCGGTCATCGCCTTTTGCTTTTTCCGGGCCGCCCCGTCATGCGCGCACGCGCCGCCATCCCCACGCAACCAGTCGCCAGCCGAGCAACGCGGCGACGATCGCCGCGTAGAGCTTCGGCTGCGCGAGATCGTGCTTGCCGGCCCGCATCCACCAGAAGTGCAGCACGCCGAACAGCGCGATCGCATAGATCGCGCTGTGCAGCGTCGCCCAGTGGCGACCGAGCCGGCGCACCATCGCGCGCGGCGACGTCGCGGCGAGCGGAATCAGCAGCACGAACGCCGCGAAGCCGACCGTGATGAACGGGCGCTTGCCGACGTCCTTCAGGATCGCGACGACGTCGAACCACTTGTCGAACCACAGGTAGGTCGTGAAATGCAGCGTCGCGTAAAAGAACGCGAACAGCCCGATCATCCGGCGAAAGCGCAGCAGCGGCGCGAAACCCGTCATGCGCCTCACCGGCGTGACGGCAAGCGTGATGCACAACAGGACGAGCGTCCACAAGCCCGTCGAGCGCGTGACGAACTCGATCGGGTTCGCGCCGAGCCGATCGGTCAGCCCGAACAGCACGATGCGCGCGAGCGGATAGAGGCCGGCCGCGAACACCAGCACCTTGGCCGGTGCGACCCAGCGCGGCGCAATGGGGCGGCTCGCACCGGCCCGCGCCGTGCGCGCGGCCGGCCCGTCGCCCGCGGCGCGGGCAGACGTGAGCGTCGAAGGAGGCATGTCGTTTCTCACGGTCGCGCTCAGAAATTCTTCTTCAGGTCCATGCCCTGATACATCGACGCGACCAGATCGCCGTAGCCGTTGAACATCAGCGTCTTGCGCTTCGGCGTGAAGAAGCCGTCCTCGCCGATACGCCGCTCGGTCGCCTGGCTCCAGCGCGGATGATCGACGTTCGGGTTCACGTTCGAATAAAAGCCGTATTCGTTCGCCGCGTACGTGTTCCAGCTCGTCTTCGGCTGCTTGTCGACGAAGCGGATCTTCACGAGCGACTTCGCGCTCTTGAAGCCGTACTTCCACGGCACGACGATCCGCACCGGTGCGCCGTTCTGGTTGGGCAGCACCTGCCCGTAGACGCCCATCGTCAGCAGCGTCAGCGGATGCATCGCCTCGTCCATGCGCAGCCCTTCCGAATACGGCCAGTCGAGCACGGGCGTCGACAGGCCCGGCATCTGAGACGGATCGGCCAGCGTGACGAACTGCACGTATTTCGCGTTGCCGGTCGGCTGCACGCGCCTGATCAGCTCGGACAGCGGCACGCCGATCCACGGAATCACCATCGACCAGCCCTCGACGCAGCGCAGCCGGTACACGCGCTCCTCGAGCGGCGCGAGCTTCAGCAACTCGTCGAGATCGAACACCTTCGGGTGCTGCACCTCGCCTTCGACGCTCACGCGCCACGGGCGCGGCCGCAGCGTGCCGGCGTTCTGCGCCGGATCGCGCTTGTCGGTGCCGAATTCGTAGAAGTTGTTGTAGGACGTGATGTCCTTGAACGGCGTCACCTTGTCGATGGCGACGAATGTCGGGTTCGTTTTTGCCGCGAGCTTCGCCGCCCGCGGGTCGGGCGACGCATACGCGGCGAGCGCCGCGCCGCTGGCGCCGAACAGGCCGCCCGCGGCCGCGAGGCCGGCCGCCTGCAACACGCGCCGCCGGTTCTCAAATACCGCGCGCGGAGTGATCTCGCTCGGCGCGATATCCGCGCCGGTCAGTACGTTACGCAAAGGGCGTTTGATCCACATCGTGCAGTTCCTCCCGCATGCGCGGCGCGCATGCTTCATGAGCGTTCGACCCGGCCCGTCACGCGCCGTTCGACGCCCGGTTCGCCCGCCCGTTACAAAAGAAAACCGCCGGGCACGCAGTGCACCGGCGGTCGTAGGGTCGGACGAGCGGCGGAAATCTTACAGCTTGCCGTAGCTGTGCAGCCCGGACAGGAACATGTTGACGCCGAGGAACGCGAACGTCGTGACCAGCAGGCCGGTGAGCGCCCACCACGCGGCCACCGCGCCGCGCAGCCCCTTCATCAACCGCATGTGCAGCCACGCCGCGTAGTTCAGCCATACGATCAGCGCCCAGGTTTCCTTCGGGTCCCAGCTCCAGTAGCCGCCCCACGCTTCGGCCGCCCACAGCGCGCCGAGGATCGTCGCGATCGTGAAGAACGCGAAACCGACCGCGATCGACTTGTACATCACGTCGTCGAGCACTTCCAGCGTCGGCAGGCGATCGGCGAGGATCCCGCGCTCCTTCATCAGGTACGCGACCGACACCATCGCCGACAGCGCAAAGCTGCCGTAGCCGATGAAGTTCGCCGGCACGTGGATCTTCATCCACCAGCTTTGCAGCGCCGGCACGAGCGGCTGGATCTGCTGCGCATCGCGCGCGACCGAGTACCACATCAGGAAGCCGACCGCCGCACTGATGACCAGCAGCACGAACGCGCCGAGCGAGCGCGTGCCGTAGTGGCCTTCGTAATACAGATAAAGCAGCGCGGTGATCAGGCTGAACAGCACGAACACTTCATAGAGGTTCGACACGGGGATGTGTCCGACGTCCGCACCGATCAGGTAGGACTCGTACCAGCGCACCATCAACCCCGTGAAGCCCATCAGCACGGCGACCCACGTGAGCTTCTGGCCGATCGCGGCGCCCGTTTCGGAGCGGGCGAGCAGGCCGATCCAGTAGAAGATCGTCGCGAGCACGAACAGCGCGCTCATCCACAGGATCGCCGACTGGCTCGACAGGAAATACTTGAGGAAGAACGCCGAATCGGCGCGGGCGAGATCGCCCTGGTAGATCTGGATCGACAGCAGCGACAGCACGGCGATCGACGCCATCATCAGCCGCGCGGGCTTCCAGCGCCAGCCGAGCGCGACGAGCGCCGGCACGGTGCCGACCATCACCGCCTTGTCGTAGTAATCCATGTGCGCGTTGTAGTGCACGAGCGCATAGCCCGCGCCCGCCACCAGCGCCAGGGCGAACAGCCAGTCGAACAGCGACAGGCGCGCGAGGAACGGACGGTCGTCGAACAGCGGCGACGATGCCGGCGCCGCAGCCGGCGCCGTACGGGAAGAGGAAACTTGCGTGAGATCCATGATGTTACCGGGTGGAATTCTCGGAATCGGAACCGCCGCCGACAGGCGGACGGGCCGTCGACGCCGCACCGGCGGGCGCGGCGTCGCGAGGTGCGGCGCGCAAGGCGCCGCCGGCCGCGTCGCGCGTCTGCACGAATTCTTTCTCGAAATCGAAGGTCTTGCGGGCCGTGGACATTGCCATCACCACATCGACGCCCGAACCGGCGTCCTTCAGCCAGAACCAGAGTCGCCGCTCGCGCACGTAGAACATCGAGAAGATGCCGGCGACCAGCAACAGGCTGCCAAGATACACCAGATTCTTGCCGGGTGCGCGCGTGAGCTGAAATACCGAAGCTTGCACCTGCTTGAACGAGTCAAGCTGCAAATAGACCGGCGATCCATACAAGAAGCTGTCGGATAGCGCATTGATCGCGTTCTGCACGAAGCGGATCGTGTCGGTGCCCTGCTGCGCCGCCGGCTCGCCGGCACGCTCGCGGGCGATCTGCCAGACCTCCCACATCGAGCCCTCGAGCATCCGCAGCAGCAGGCTCGCGGCCTTCTCCTGCTCGCCCTTCGGCACCGAGCGGTCGATGAAGGTCGCCACCGCCTGGAAGCCGCCGACCGGCTGGCCGTCCGCGCCGCGGCCGACGCTGTCGTCGCTCGCCGCAAAAAGGGTCAGCACCTTCGATGCACTGTCCTGCAGACGGCCGCGCAGCGACGCATCGCCCGGCAGCGAGCGCTGCGCGAAGCGTGCGGCGGCTTCCGTGCGCACGGCCGGATCCTCGAGCGCGGCGCGCAGGCGCATCCATTCGCCGATCGAATCCTGGCTGTCGGCCGGAATCCGCATGTAGCGGAACGGGTCGTTCGGGCTCGCGCGCACGCCGGCGAGGAACACGCGCTCGCCGTTCATGTCGACGGGCAGCATGTAGTTGTTGAATTCGCGCGCCTGGCCGTCCTTGCCGCGGATCTTGTACTGCACCGACGGGCCGATGTTGTGGAGCTGCGTCGGCTTCGACGTCTTCGCGCCCGAGCCGAGCCGCTCGTCGAACACTTCCTTCAGCGAACTCGTCGTCGCGACGCCGCGCACATCGGGCTTGCCGCTCGCGTCGGCCATGTTCTCGACGTTGATCGCGCGAAAATCGGAGAACTCGATCGTATCGCCGTCGGCGCCCGGGACCTGCAGCGGCGCCGAACTGCCGATCGTGCCCTTCACGGGGAAGGTCGCCGCGTGGCTGCCCGTCATCGGATAGGCCGTCATCTGCATCTGCGAGCCGCCGTCCTGGAAGCTCGACTGGTAGATCGACACGCCCTTGTACGTGAACGGCTTGTTGACCTCGACCCGCGCCGGGATCTTCCGGCCGGTCTCGCGATCGATCACGACGATGTCGCTCGCGAACAGCTTCGGCATGCCCGTCGTGTAGTAATCGACGATGAACTTGTCGAGCTGGATCGAGAACGGCAGATCCTGAATCAGCGAGCCGCTCGGCTGGTTCAGGATCGCGGTCGACACGAACTGGCCCTCCGGCACCCACGCATAACCGCGGAAGGTCGGGTTCGACGCGGACAGGCGATGGTCGGGCGAGATCTCGCTGATCGTCGCGCTCGTGTTGACCGGACTCTTGCCGAACATCCACATCTGGAATTTGATCGGCAGGTTGCTGTCGAGCAGACCGCCGATACAGATCACGACGATCGCGAGGTGCGCGGAGATGTAGCCCCACTTGGTCATCGCGCCGCGCTTCGCGGAGATCAGCGTCGCGCCGTCGGTTTCACGCACGACGTGCTTGTAGCCGGCCTTCGCGACGAACGTGGCGAGCGTGGCCGCGACGCTCGCGCGCGTGCCGGACGCCGTGTACTCGGCCTTGTGGTGGAATGCGCGCAGACTGCCTTCGCGGACCTTGTCCTTCCAGCTCTTCGCATCGGCGAGCATCTTCGGCGCGTTGCGGATCACGCACAGCGAGATCGACGCGACGAGGAAGATCAGGATCAGCATGAACCACCACGCGCTGTACACGTTGTACAGGCCGAGCGAGCGGAAGATGTCCGCCCAGAACGGCCCGAACTGGTTCACGTAGTTCGGATACGGATCGTCCTGGGTCAGGACCGTGCCGATGATGCTCGCAATCGACAGCACCACCAGCAGCGCGATCGCGAAGCGCATCGAGCTCAGCAGCTCGACCGCGCGTTTCGACGCACCCTGACTCGACTTCGACTGCAACCCCGACGTGGTAACGCTCATTCAAACTCCGACTAAGGGGAAACACCCCCCACGCTCACTATGTTCGCTTCGGGGGCGCAGCCCCCATCGCCGGCAAGCCGCTCCATCCGGCTCGGCCCGGCGAGTGCCGACAAAAAAGAAGGGCGAGGCAACCGCGACGGCGCGGCGCCCCACCCTTTTCTTGTTCTGACTCCGGTCGCCCTTCGGGCGCCCGGTCATTCCATTCGCGGCCGACCGCTCAACGCAGGCCCGCGATGTAATCCGCGACGGCCTTGATCTCGGTATCCGACAGCCGCGACGCGATCTGATGCATCGCCTCGTTGTTGTTGCGCGCACCGGCACCCTGCTGGAACGCGGTCAACTGCGCGACCGTGTAATCGGCCCATTGCCCCGACAGACGCGGATACTGGACCGGGATCCCCTGCCCCGTCGGGCCGTGGCAGCTCGCGCAGGCGGGTACGCCCTTTTCCGCGATGCCGCCGCGATAGATCTTCTGGCCGACCGGCACGGTCGCCGCATCGCGTGCGGTACCGAGCTTCGTCGTCTGCGACCCGTAGTACGCGGCGACGTTGCGCATGTCGTCCGCGCTCAACGCGCTCGCGAATCCGACCATCACCGCGTTGTTCCGCACCGGCCCCTTCGCGCCCGGCTGCGTCTTGAAGTCGTTCAACTGCTTGACCAGATATTCGGGATGCTGGCCGGCAAGCTTCGGGAAACTGCCCGACGCACTATTGCCGTCGGCGCCGTGACACGACGCGCAGACTTGCCCGGCAATCGCCTTGCCGCGGTCGAGATCCGGCTTGGCCGCATCTGCCGCGTTTGCCTCCGCTACGAAACCTACGAACCCTGCTGCAACCTGAAGCACCATCAGAGACTTGCACAGTCGATTCATTCGCACACCCTGTTTCGTCTTGTGGGAATTTGAGGTTCTGCAAAAAACGACGGCGTCCAGTCTACCGCAGAAGCCACATAAAAGCGCGAGGCAGGCGCCCGGTGGGCTTCGGTAAAACCGCCGTATTGTACAATATCGTGTTGAAAGCTCCCGCGCCTATCGGGGCTACCCCGCCTCCACCAAGCGGCTCGCGCCGCCCGTCCTTCCGGTTCCCATGGCCTTTCTGCTCCATCAAGCCCGCTTCTACACGACCGTCAACCATCTGCGCGACCTGCCGCCGACGGTTCAGCCGGAAATCGCGTTCGCGGGCCGCTCGAATGCCGGCAAGTCGACGGCGATCAACGTGCTCTGCAACCAGAAGCGGCTGGCCTTCGCGTCGAAGACGCCCGGCCGCACGCAGCATATCAACTACTTCTCCGTCGGCCCGGCCGCCGAGCCCGTCGCGAACCTCGTCGACCTGCCCGGCTACGGCTATGCGGAAGTGCCCGGCGCCGCGAAGGCGCATTGGGAAATGCTGCTGTCGTCCTATCTCGCGACGCGCTCGCAGCTTTGCGGCCTGATCCTGATGATGGATTCGCGCCGTCCGCTGACCGATCTCGATCGACGCATGATCGAGTGGTTCGCGCCGACCGGCAAGCCGATCCACACGCTGCTGACCAAGTGCGACAAATTGACGCGCCAGGAAAGCATCAACGCGTTGCGCAATACGCAGAAGGGGCTCGACGCGTATCGCGACCAGGGCGTGCAGGGCAAGCTGACGGTCCAGCTGTTCTCGGCGCTGAAGCGCACGGGGCTCGACGAGGCCCATGAACTGATCGAGAGCTGGCTGCGGCCGTCCGTCGCCGACGAAAAAAGCGAGCCTGTAGCACAATGAGCGGGCAACGCGCGGCTCGGATCGGCCGTGCGCACCTGACGGCACCTGCGGATTCGGCCGGCTCATAAAAAAACCCGCCGTCGAACGGCGGGTCAAACAGCCTAATCGAAAAACGACAGGCACCCGCTCAGGGAGGAGAAGCGGGGAGCTGCACGCAACGCGTACCGCTCGATCGCTATCATATACCAACGATCTCGAAAATGACCTAAGGGTTCCGTAAGGTCCTTCTTGCCCTGATTTCTGCCAAATCGCCATGAGCTTCCATCCGCTTCATCGTCCGCGCCGGATGCGCCGCGACGACTTCTCTCGCCGCCTGATGCGCGAAAACCGCCTGACCACCGACGATCTGATCTACCCGGTGTTCGTCGTCGAAGGCACCAACGAACGTCAGCCAGTCCCGTCGATGCCCGGCGTCGAGCGCGTGTCGGTCGATCTGCTGATGCACGTCGCCGAGCAGTGCGTCGAACTCGGCGTGCCCGTGCTGTCGCTGTTCCCGGCCATCGAGCCGTCGTTGAAAACGCCCGACGGTCGCGAAGCGGCCAATCCGGAAGGCCTGATCCCGCGCGCCGTGCGCGAGCTGAAGAAGCGCTTCCCCGAACTCGGCGTGCTGACCGACGTCGCGCTCGATCCGTACACGAGCCACGGCCAGGACGGCGTGCTCGACGAAAACGGCTACGTGATCAACGACGACACGATCGAGATCCTGGTCGACCAGGCGCGTGCGCAGGCAGAAGCCGGCGTCGACATCGTCGCGCCGTCGGACATGATGGACGGTCGCATCGGCGCGGTCCGCGAGATGCTGGAAAGCGACGGCCACATCCACACGCGGATCATGGCCTATTCGGCGAAGTTCGCATCGGCGTTCTACGGCCCGTTCCGCGATGCGGTCGGTTCGGCATCCAATCTGGGCAAGGGCAACAAGATGACCTACCAGATGGATCCGGCGAACAGCGACGAAGCGCTGCGCGAAGTGCGCCTCGACATCGACGAAGGCGCCGACATGGTGATGGTCAAGCCCGGCATGCCGTATCTCGACATCGTGCGCCGCGTGAAGGACGAGTTCCGCTTCCCGACCTACGTGTACCAGGTGAGCGGCGAGTACGCGATGCTGAAGGCGGCCGCGATGAACGGCTGGCTCGACCACGACAAGGTCGTGCTCGAATCGCTGCTCGCGTTCAAGCGTGCAGGCGCCGACGGCGTGCTCACGTACTTCGCGCTCGATGCCGCGCGTCTGCTGAAAGCGCAGCGCTGATCGCGCGCCGGCGGGCACCAGCGAAAACGGCGGGACACCTCGGTGTTCCGCCGTTTTTCGTTGACCGTCGATCGACACCGTCGGCCGGCCCCGAAGCCTCCGTTCGCCGGCTCGCGCCGGCCGGCCACCGTCATGCCGTCGGAACGACCGCCCGATCGAGGCTGCGCAGGAACGTGTCGGCCGCCTGATAGCCGACCACGCGGCCGATCTCGTTGCCATGGCGATCGAAGAAGATGATGCCCGGCGGCCCGAACAGGTTGAAGCGCTTGAGCAGCGCCTGATCGTCCGGATTGTTCGCGGTGACGTCCGCGCGCACGAGGTGAAGCTGCGCGAGCCGCGCCTGCACGCGCGCGTCGGTGAACGTCAGATGCTCCATCTCCTTGCAGCTCACGCACCAGTCGGCGTAGAAGTCGAGCATCACGGGCCGGCCCGACGTCTTCAGCAGCGTGTCGAGTTCGCCGCTGGAGCGCACCGGGGCGAACGCCGGGCCGTCCTGCGCGGCAGCCGCGCCGGCCGCCGCCGCACCGCCGGAGGCTGCCGTACGCGCCGCCAGCACGGCCAGCGGCTTGACGGGATCGGTCGAGCCCGCGGCCAGGCCGACGAGCAACGTCGCGGCCCAGATCGCGAGCGCGGCGCCCACGCCGCGGCCCAGGCGGCGCCAGACCGACGCAGCACCGGCATTCGGCGTGAACAGGCCGAGCGCCGCGGCCGCGATCAGCAGCCACAACGCCGCGAGCACCATCTTCAGCCCGGCCGCCAGCACCGGCCACACGATCCACAGTGCGGCCGCGAGCAGCACGATGCCGAAGAATACCTTGACGCCGTCCATCCACGCGCCCGCGCGCGGCAGCACCGTCCCGGCCCCGACGCCGACGACCAGCAGCGGCACGCCGAGCCCGAGCCCCATCGCGAACAGCGCCGCGCCGCCGAGCAACGCATTGCCGGTGTGCGCGATGAAAGCGAGCACGGCGAACAGCGGCGCCGTCATGCACGCGCCGACGACCAGCGCCGACAACGCGCCCATTGCCGCAACCGCGACGAAGTGGCCGCCCTGGCGCGCGCTCGATGCCTCGGCCGCGCCGTTCTGCCAGCGCGCCGGCAGCGCGATGTCCTTGCCCGAGATCAGCGACACCGCGAACGCGGTCAGCAGCACGCCGAACGCGCCGAGTACCCACGGGTTCTGCAGCCATGCGCCGAGGCTCTGGCCGACCAGCGCGGCCGCGATGCCGAGTACCGTGTAGACCAGCGCCATGCCGACCACGTAGGTCAGCGACAGCGCGAGGCCGCGTGCATGCGTCGCACGCGTGCCCTGGCCGATGATGATCGCGGACACGATCGGAATCATCGGGTACGAACACGGCAAGAGGCTCAGCACGACACCCGCGACGAAATAGAGCGCGACGATGGTGAAGAAGCCCTGGCCTTCGAGCAGCGACTGCGCGAAATCCGCGCTCGTGACCTTGTCGAACCAGTTGCCGGCGGCAGCCGTATCGCCGGACGACGATGCGGCGCCGAGCGCGGCGCCATCGACCTTCATCACGTGCTCGGCCGGCGGATAACAGATCCCTTCGTCCGCACACCCTTGCGACGTCACCGCGAGCTCGAACGGCCCGGCTGCCTGCTTCACCGGCACGTGAACGACGACTTCATCGCGATAGGTCTCGACGTTCTTCTGGAACGTCTGGTCGAATTTCACGTGGCCGGCCGGGAATTGCGGTTCGCCGAGCGTCGCCTGACCGCTCTTCACCGCGAACGCGAACCGCTCGCGGTACATGTAATAGCCGTTGGCGATCTTGAAACGAACGTCCACCTGCCCCGGCGATTCGCTCGCGCTGAACTTGAACGCAACCGCCGGATCGAGGAAATCGTCGGCCGCGCGCGCGACGGACAGGCCGCCCAGCATCACGAACGACAACAGGACCGCAACAAACCGCAGCGCACGCACGCGCATCGAAAGCGCCATACCGTTAAACATGAAATAGACGTTGAGTTTCGCCGGTCACCCATTGGCCATACGCCGCCGATGCCGTCGTCTGCCACGAGACGATTTCGGGTGTCTCGTAAGGATGATGCGCGAGGATAAATCGCTCCAGTTCGAGCGCCCGGACAGGGCTCGTCTTGAACAGCATCTGGATCTCGTCGGCCGTTTCGACCTTGCCCTGCCAGTGATAGCGCGACTTGATCGCACCGAGCTCCGACACGCACGCGGCAAGGCGCGCGTCGAGCGCGCCGTCGGCGAGCACCGCGGCCGTCGCCGCATCGGGTACCGTCGTCAGCATCAGCACCACTATCATCCGCGCCCTCCTCACTGGTCTGCCGGCCCCTGTCGGCGCCGGTTACCCGCTCGGCGACCGCACCGGTTGCCCGTATCGTAGCGCAGCCCGCGCAACGCTGCCGGCACCGGCCTGCGACAATCGATCGCAGCCGGCGTCTCAAAAACAAAAAGGGCCAAGCAAAACGCTCGGCCCCTTTCTGATCCTGCTGCGTACCGGAAGCTTACTCGGCTTCTTGCACGTTTTCCGTTTCGTCGACTTCCGGACGGTCGAGCAGTTCGACCAGTGCCATCGGTGCGTTGTCGCCCACGCGGAAGCCGAACTTCAGCACGCGCAGGTAGCCGCCCGGACGGTTCGCGAAACGCGGACCGAGCACGTCGAACAGCTTCGCGACCGAGTCACGATCGCGCAGGCGGTTGAACGCCAGGCGACGGTTTGCCAGCGACGGCTTCTTGCCGAGCGTGATCAGCGGCTCGACGACTTTACGGAGTTCCTTCGCCTTCGGCAGCGTCGTCTTGATGACTTCGTGCTCGATCAGCGAGTTGGACATGTTACGGAGCATAGCCAGACGGTGGCTGCTCGTGCGGTTCAGTTTCCGCAGACCATGACGATGGCGCATTTCAGTTTCCTTGATTCAAAGTTTTGGTCCAGCTCTTCTATCGCACCTCGGAGGGCGCACGGGCCGGTAACGAAAAAAAGCAAGATGCGGATTTTAAAGGAAAATCCGCATCTTTGCCAACTACGGCTATAGCCAGGCTACGCCCGGGCTTACTTGTCGAGACCAGCCGGCGGCCAGTTCTCGAGCTTCATGCCCAGCGTGAGACCGCGCGAAGCGAGCACTTCCTTGATCTCGTTGAGCGACTTGCGACCGAGGTTCGGCGTCTTCAGCAGCTCGTTTTCCGTGCGCTGGATCAGGTCGCCGATGTAGTAGATGTTCTCGGCCTTCAGGCAGTTCGCCGAACGAACCGTCAGCTCGAGATCGTCCACCGGACGCAGCAGGATCGGATCGATCTGCGGTGCACGCGACGGCGCTTCGGCCGCCGTTTCCGTGCCTTCCAGCGCCGCGAACACGGACAACTGGTCGACCAGGATGCGGGCCGACTGGCGGATCGCTTCTTCCGGCGTGATCACGCCGCTCGTCTCGATGTTCATCACGAGCTTGTCGAGGTCGGTACGCTGCTCGACACGCGCGCTTTCGACGGCGTAGCTCACGCGGCGAACCGGCGAGAACGATGCGTCGAGGACGATGCGGCCGATGATCTTGGCCGTGTCTTCGCCGTAGCGACGGACGTTGCCGGGCACGTAGCCGCGACCCTTTTCGATCTTGATCTGAACGTCGAGCTTGCCGCCCTTCGACAGGTGCGCAATCACGTGATTCGGGTTGATGACTTCGCAATCGTGGGCCAGCTCGATATCGCCGGCCGTCACGACGCCTTCACCTTCCTTGCGCAGCGTAACCGTCACTTCGTCGCGGTTATGCAGCTTGAACACCACGCCCTTCAGGTTCAGCAGCAGGTTGACGACGTCTTCCTGCACGCCATCCAGCGTCGAGTACTCGTGCACCACGCCTGCGATCGTGACTTCGGTCGGCGCGTAGCCCACCATCGACGACAGCAGCACGCGGCGAAGCGCATTGCCCAAGGTGTGGCCGTAACCGCGTTCGAACGGTTCCATGACCACCCTCGCGTGGTTCTCGCCCAGCGATTCCACGGCGATGATCTTGGGTTTCAGCAAACTGGTTTGCATGGGCTTTCCTTTTCAATACCCTCGGCTCGTTACACCGATAAGGCTGACCGGTAACAACCAGAAAATAAACAGCCGAGGCCCGTCCTTGCGCAACGCAATCGGGGTACCTCGGCCGTCAATCGGATTAACGCGAATACAATTCGACGATCAGGCTTTCGTTGATGTCGCCTGCGATTTCAGCGCGTTCCGGCATTTGCTTGAACGTGCCTTCGAACTTCTTCGCATCGACTGCAACCCAGCTCGGCATGCCGCCTTGCTCGGCCAGCGACAGCGCTTCGACGATACGCGCCTGCTTCTTCGCCTTTTCGCGGATCGCGACGACGTCACCCGCCTTCACTTGCTGCGACGGCACGTTTGCAACGACGCCGTTCACGGTGATCGACTTGTGGCTCACCAGCTGACGCGCTTCAGCGCGGGTCGAGCCGAAGCCCATGCGATACACGACGTTGTCGAGGCGCGACTCGAGCAGTTGCAGCAGGTTTTCACCCGTGTTGCCCTTGCGGCGATCGGCTTCAGCGAAGTAGCGGCGGAACTGACGTTCCAGCACGCCGTAGATACGCTTGACCTTCTGCTTCTCGCGCAGCTGCGTACCGTAGTCGGACGTACGTGCGCCCGAGGTACGGCCGTGCTGACCCGGCTTGCTGTCGAGCTTGCACTTGTCGGCGAGCGAGCGGCGTGCGCTCTTCAGGAACAGGTCGGTGCCTTCACGGCGGGAAAGCTTGGCTTTGGGGCCGATATAACGTGCCACTTTGCATTCCTTTATCAATCAGTCACGCGGATCGAAATCCGCGCTAGTCCGCTCCCTTTGGGGCGAACGGTGGGCTTAGTCAATCAAAAAAGCAACGCCCGTCGACGCTGAGCGGCGACAGGCAATGCGCTAGCACGAACGTGCCAGCACATCCTTAGATACGACGACGCTTCGGCGGACGGCAGCCGTTGTGCGGAATCGGGGTGACGTCCGAAATCGCGGTGATCTTGATGCCGAGGCCGTGCAGTGCGCGCACTGCCGACTCGCGGCCCGGGCCCGGGCCCTTGATCCGCACTTCCAGATTCTTCACGCCGTATTCCATCGCGACGCGGCCAGCCGACTCGGCTGCGACCTGAGCAGCGAACGGCGTCGATTTGCGCGAGCCCTTGAAGCCCTGACCGCCCGACGTCGCCCATGCCAGAGCGTTGCCTTGGCGATCGGTGATCGTGATGATCGTGTTGTTGAACGACGCGTGAACGTGAACCACGCCTTCAGCGACGTTCTTCTTAACCTTCTTGCGAACGCGTTGCGCCGCGGTGTTCGAAGCCTTAGCCATTACGTTTTCCTGTAACTGTCAGTTCCGCTTACTTCTTCAGCGCTTGCGCTGCACGACGCGGACCCTTGCGGGTACGTGCGTTCGTACGCGTACGCTGACCGCGCATCGGCAGGCCCTTGCGATGACGGACGCCACGGTAGCAACCGAGGTCCATCAGGCGCTTGATGTTCATCGTCACTTCACGGCGCAGATCGCCTTCGACGACAAACTTGCCTACTTCTTCACGCAGCTTTTCCAGGTCTGCGTCGGTCAGATCCTTGACCTTCTTCGAAAAATCGACGCCAGCTGCCACGCAGATGCTGCGCGAACGGGTGCGGCCGATACCGAAGATAGCCGTCAGGCCGATCTCGGTATGCTGGTGATTCGGGATGTTAACCCCTGCGATACGAGCCATTGTTTTTCCTCAAACAAAAAGCGCAAACAAACGCGCGGTCAGCCTTGGCGCTGCTTGTGGCGCGGATCCGAGCTGCAGATCACGCGAACGACGCCTTTGCGCTTGATGATCTTGCAATTGCGGCAAATGCGCTTAACCGATGCCATCACTTTCATGATAATACCCTTTTTTCAAATCACTTCGCCCGGAACACGATCCGCGCACGAGACAGATCGTAAGGCGTCAATTCAACCGTCACCTTGTCGCCCGGCAGGATGCGGATGTAGTGCATCCGCATCTTCCCGGAAATATGCCCCAACACGACATGGCCGTTTTCCAGCTTCACGCGGAAGGTCGCATTCGGGAGGTTTTCGATTACCTCACCCTGCATCTGGATTACATCGTCTTTGGCCATAGTCCTTTCAACGCATCGGGATGTTGCCGCCCTTGAAGTTAGCCTTCTTGAGCAGCGACTCATACTGTTGCGACATAACGTACGACTGCACCTGCGCCATAAAGTCCATCGTGACGACGACAATGATCAGCAGCGACGTTCCACCAAAATAAAACGGCACGTTCCAGCGCAGCACCAGGAATTCCGGCAGCAGACACACGAAGACGATGTAGATCGCACCGGCCAGCGTCAGACGCGTGAGGATGCGGTCGATATATCGTGCGGTCTGATCGCCCGGACGGATGCCCGGAACAAACGCGCCGCTCTTCTTCAGGTTGTCTGCGGTCTCCCTGCTGTTGAACACCAGTGCGGTGTAGAAGAAGCAGAAAAACACGATTGCCAGCGTGTACAGCAGCACGTAGACCGGCTGGCCCGGCTTCAGCGCTTCCGCAACGTTATGCAACGTATTGGAAATCCAGCTTCCTGTCGGCTGACCGGTACTGAACCAGCCGAGAATCGTTGCCGGGAACAGAATGATCGACGATGCAAAGATCGGCGGAATCACGCCCGACATGTTCAGCTTCAGCGGCAGATGCGACGACTGCCCACCGTAGATCTTGTTGCCGACCTGACGCTTCGCGTAGTTCACGAGGATCTTGCGCTGACCGCGTTCGATGAACACGACCAGGTAAGTCACCGCGGCGATCAGAACGACGATGATGATCGCCGAAATGATGCTCATCGAACCCGTACGCACCAGCTCGAACAACCCACCCACGGCATTCGGGAACCCTGCTGCGATCCCGCCGAAGATGATGATCGAGATACCGTTGCCCAGACCACGCTCGGTAATCTGCTCGCCGAGCCACATCAGGAACATCGTGCCCGTAACCAGCGTCACGACCGTCGTCAGACGGAACAGCATGCCGGGATCGGTGACGAGGCCCGGCTGGTTTTCCAGCGCAGCCGCGATACCGAATGCCTGGAAGGTCGCGAGCACCACGGTGAAATACCGCGTGTACTGCGTGATCTTCCGTTGCCCTGCCTGCCCTTCCTTCTTCAGCGCCTCGAGCTGCGGCGAAACGATCGCCAGCAACTGCATGATGATCGACGCCGAGATGTACGGCATGATCCCCAGCGCAAAGATCGTGAAGCGGGAAAGCGCGCCACCCGAGAACATGTTGAACATGCCCAGGATGCCGCCCGCCTGGCTCTGGAACAGCTTAGCCAGTTGATCCGGATCGATGCCCGGCACGGGAATGTGCGCGCCGATGCGATAGACGATCAGCGCCAGGAGCAGGAACATCGCTCGCCGGCGCAGATCGCCGAATTTCGCCGTGCTTCGACCGGGTTTTGCAAGACTCGGGCTGTTAGCCAAGTACCTTCTCCGATGAATGCAAGTGACGACGCGCTACGCGTGTCACTCGGCGAACGAACCGCCAGCCGCTTCGATCGCAGCGCGCGCACCCTTGGTGGCACCGAGACCCTTCACGACGATCTTGCGCTTCAGTTCGCCCGTCGCGATGATCTTTGCGCTCTTCGTCAGCTCGCCGACCAGGCCGGCTTGCTTCAGTGCGAGCAGATCGATCTCGTCGACCGGCAGCTTCTCGAGGTCGCCCAGGCGCACTTCACCGACGAATTCCTTCGTCAGCGACGTGAAGCCGCGCTTCGGCAGACGACGTTGCAGCGGCATCTGACCGCCTTCGAAACCGACTTTGTGGAAGCCGCCCGAACGCGATTTCTGACCCTTGTGACCACGGCCAGCCGTCTTGCCGAGGCCCGAACCGATGCCACGACCGACGCGACGCTTGGCGTGCTTGGCGCCAGCGGCCGGCTTCAGGTTATTCAATTCCATATCAACTCCTTGATCCGTAGGGCCGCTTACGCGATGACCTTAACGAGGTACGAGACCTTGTTGATCATGCCGCGGACCGCCGGCGTGTCCTGCAGCTCGCTAACCGAGTTGAGTCGGCGCAGGCCCAGGCCACGCACGGTTGCGCGGTGCGATTCGCGGGTCCCGATCAGGCTCTTGACGAGCTGAACCTTGACAGTTTTTTCAGACATGGTGACCACCCGGGCTTAGCCCAAAATATCTTCGACGGACTTGCCGCGCTTCGCCGCGATGTCTGCCGGGGTCGACTGCTTGCGCAGACCGTCCAGCGTGGCGCGAACGAGGTTGTACGGGTTCGTCGAACCGTGGCTCTTCGCCACGACGTTCTGAACGCCCATCACGTCGAACACGGCGCGCATCGGGCCGCCGGCGATCACGCCCGTACCTGCCTTCGCCGGAGCGAGGAGGACAGCGGATGCGCCATGCTTGCCGTGCACTTCGTGCTGCAGCGTGCCGTTCTTGAGCGGCACCTTGAACATGTTGCGGCGAGCTTGTTCCATTGCCTTCTGGACAGCGACCGGCACTTCCTTCGCCTTGCCCTTGCCCATACCGATGCGGCCATCACCGTCGCCGACCACGGTCAGTGCGGCGAAGCCGAGAATACGGCCACCCTTCACGACCTTGGTCACGCGATTGACCGAAATCATCTTTTCGCGAAGGCCGTCGTCGCGCTCGTCAGCCTGAACTTTCGCTTGCATCTTTGCCATGACGAATTCCTTCCTTAGAACTTGAGCCCAGCTTCGCGAGCTGCCTCAGCCAGCGCCTTGACGCGGCCGTGGTAGCGGAAGCCCGAGCGGTCGAAGGCGACGGATTCGATGCCGGCAGCCTTTGCCTTTTCGGCAATACGCTTGCCGATCAGCGTCGCAGCATTGACGTTGCCGCCCTTGCCCGACTTGTCGGCCAGTTCTGCGCGCACTTCTGCTTCGAGCGTCGACGCGCTGGCGAGCACCTTGGTGCCGCACGGCGAGAACACTTGAGCGTAGATGTGCGTGTTCGTGCGATGCACGGCGAGACGCGCGACCTGCAGCTCAGCGATCTTGATACGCGTCTGGCGAGCGCGGCGCAGGCGAGATTGAGTCTTATCCATGATTGCGCACCCTTACTTCTTCTTCGTTTCTTTGAGGATCACAACCTCGTCGGCATAACGCACGCCCTTGCCCTTGTAGGGCTCCGGCGGACGGTAACCGCGGACTTCCGCAGCCACTTGACCGACTTGTTGCTTGTTGATCCCCTTGATCACGATTTCGGTTTGCGTCGGGGTTTCAGCCTTGACGCCTTCCGGCATCTGGTGCACCACCGGGTGCGAGAAACCCAGCGACAGGTTCAGCTTGTCGCCTTGCGCTTGCGCACGGTAACCGACGCCAACCAGCGTCAGCTTGCGCTCGAAACCCTTGGTCACGCCGTGCACGGCATTCGCGATGATCGCGCGCATCGTGCCCGACAGTGCATTTGCTTCGCGGCTTTCGTCGACCGGCGACAGATTCAGCGTGCCGTCGTTGTTCGCCACGTTCACGAGCGGATTGATCGCTTGCGTGATGGTGCCCAGCGGGCCCTTGACGGTGATCGCACCGTCGGCCAGCTTGACTTCCGCGCCTTGCAGCGCGATCGGGCTCTTACCTACTCGAGACATGTTTCTCTCTCCTCGGCTTTAAGCGACGTAGCAGATGACTTCGCCGCCGACGCCGGTAGCGCGCGCCTTGCGGTCGGTCATCACGCCCTTCGGCGTCGACACGATTGCCACACCCAGGCCGTTCATGACCTGCGGAATGTCGTTACGGCCGCGGTACACGCGCAGACCAGGCTTCGACACGCGCTCGAGGCGTTCGATGACCGGGCGACCTGCGTAGTACTTCAGCGCGATATTCAGTTCGGACTTCGCACCTTCCGCCTTCACGGCGAAATCGTCGATATAGCCTTCGTCCTTCAGGACTTGCGCGATTGCAACCTTGACCTTCGACGAGGGCATCGCGACCGATACCTTCTCGACCATCTGCGCGTTGCGGATGCGAGTCAGCATATCGGCGATAGGATCACTCATGCTCATTTACGTTTCTCCTATTACCAGCTCGCCTTGGTCAGGCCAGGAATCTCGCCACGGAATGCGATTTCACGAATCTTGTTACGCGCGAGGCCGAATTTACGGAACGTGCCACGCGGACGGCCCGTGATCGCGCAGCGGTTACGCTGGCGGGTCGGGTTTGCGTTGCGGGGCAGTTGCTGCAGCTCCAGGCGTGCTTCGTAGCGCTCTTCTTCCGACTTGCTTTGGTCTTCGACGATCGCCTTCAGCGCTTCGCGCTTTGCTGCGAACTTCGCGACCAGGCGGGCGCGCTTCTTTTCACGTTCGATCAGTGCCAGTTTAGCCACGGTAACCTCAGTTTCTGAACGGGAACTTGAAGCTGGCGAGCAGAGCCTTTGCTTCGTCGTCGGTCTTCGCAGTCGTCGTGATGCTGATGTTCAGCCCACGCAGTGCGTCGATCTTGTCGTAATCGATTTCGGGGAAAATGATCTGCTCTTTCACACCGATGTTGTAGTTGCCACGGCCATCGAAAGCACGACCCGACACACCGCGGAAGTCACGCACGCGGGGCAGGGCAACCGTCACGAAACGGTCGAGGAATTCGTACATCGCGCGGCCACGCAGCGTCACCATCGCGCCGATCGGGTAACCCTGGCGGATCTTGAAGCCTGCGATTGCCTTGCGGGCCTTCGTGACGACCGGCTTCTGGCCGGCGATCTTCGTGAGGTCGCCAACGGCGTTCTCGATGATCTTCTTGTCAGCGATCGCTTCGCCAAGACCCATGTTCAGCGTGATCTTGGTGATGCGCGGCACTTCCATGACCGACTTGTAACCGAACTTCTCGATCAGGCCGGGCACAACCTTTTCTTTGTAAAACTCTTGAAAACGAGCCATTTTTTACTCCGCTGCGTCAGGCGCTCAGTACGGCACCGGTCGTCTTCAGGAAGCGAACCTTCTTGCCTTCCTCGACCTTGATGCCAACACGCGACGCCTTGCCATTCGCGTCGACCAGTGCGACGTTCGAAATATGCAGGGGCATCGTCTTCGCTTCCACGCCGCCCGTCGTACCCTTCATCGGGTTCGGCTTCACATGCTTCTTGACGAGGTTGATACCTTCAACCGTCACATGTTCAGCACCGACAGCCAGCACGACGCCGCGCTTGCCCTTGTCCTTGCCAGTGACGACGATGACTTCGTCACCTTTGCGAATCTTGTTCATCGCGACTCCTTACAGCACTTCCGGCGCCAGCGAAACGATCTTCATGAATCGTTCGCTACGCAGCTCACGCGTCACCGGCCCGAAGATACGGGTGCCGATCGGCTCGAGCTTGTTATTCAAAAGCACAGCGGCGTTGCCGTCGAACTTGATCAGCGAGCCGTCTTGACGGCGCACGCCCTTGGCGGTGCGGACCACCACGGCGTTGTAAATTTCGCCTTTCTTCACGCGCCCGCGCGGCGTTGCCTCTTTGACGCTCACCTTGATGATGTCGCCAATGCCGGCATAACGACGCTTCGAGCCGCCGAGCACCTTGATGCACAGGACTTCACGTGCACCCGTGTTGTCGGCTACTTCGAGCCGAGATTCGGTCTGGATCATGGTTTGTCTTTCCCAACTTAATCCGGATGCACCACCATGATGCATTCGGTCAGTCTTGGTCCCGTCAGCCAATCGGCTGCTTGGGTTGGAACAGCAGCGACGGCAAACGAAACCCGCCATCGCAATTCGGTGAATCTTTCGGACAGGCAGGCGCCAGTCCGCTTCCCCCACCAACTTCGCCCGCGACGGGGCTCCCATAAAGAGGGAAGACCGGGATTATAACAAATAATCCCGGTCACGCAACCAAAAACTTTGCGATTTCAAGCACTTCGTGGAGAAGTGCCCGTTACTGCCTACTGCGCTGCCCGCTTAGATGACGCGAGCGGCTTCGACGAGGCGCGACACCGTCCAGGCCTTCGTCTTCGAAACAGGACGCGTTTCCTGGATTTCGACGAGATCGCCTTCGTTGTAGGTGTTCGCTTCATCGTGCGCGTGGTACTTCTTCGAACGCACGACATACTTGCCGTAGATCGGATGCTTGACGCGGTGCTCGATCAGCACGGTGACGGTCTTGTCCATCTTGTTGCTGACGACCCGACCGACCAGCGTCCGCTTCAGCGAGGTTTTCACGCTATCGTTCATTTCTGGTTCGCCTTCTGAGTCATGACGGTCCGCACACGTGCGATGTCGCGACGAACCTTCTTCAGCTGGCTCGTGTTCGTGAGCTGCTGGGTCGCGAGTTGCATGCGCAGGCCGAATTGCGCCTTCAGCAGGTCCGCCAGCTCCTTGTTGAGCGCGGCCTGGTCTTTCTGGAGAAGTTCGGAAGCCTTCATGTTTTCTCCTTAGGCGCCGAGCTGGCGCACGATGAATGCCGTCTTGAGCGGCAGCTTGGCTGCAGCCAGACGGAACGCTTCGCGTGCCAGTTCTTCGGTTACGCCGTCCATTTCATAGAGCATCTTGCCCGGCTGAATCTCGGCGACGTAGTACTCCGGGTTACCCTTACCGTTACCCATACGCACTTCGGCCGGCTTCTGCGAAATCGGCTTGTCCGGGAAGATCCGGATCCAGATGCGGCCGCCACGCTTGATGTGACGCGTCATTGCACGACGCGCCGCTTCAATCTGACGTGCGGTCAAACGACCGCGACCGATCGCCTTCAGGCCGAATTCACCGAACGACACTGCGTTGCCGCGCGTCGCCTTGCCGGTGTTACGACCCTTCTGCTCTTTACGATACTTTCTGCGTTTCGGTTGCAGCATCGTTATTCTCCAGTCTTGCCGTCTTCGGGCTTGCCGGCGCCACGGCGCGGTGCGCCACGACGAGCACCCGGAGCGCCGCCTTCGCCGTCACGGCGCGGACGACGGTCGCCCGGACGCGCATTGCGACGCGGACGCTTGTCTTCGGCTACTTCTTCCACCACCGGTGCATCGTTGCGGCCGAGCGTATCGCCCTTGTAGACCCACACCTTGACGCCGATGATCCCGTAAGTCGTCTTCGCTTCCGAAGTCGCGTAGTCGATATCAGCACGCAGCGTGTGAAGCGGCACGCGACCTTCGCGATACCACTCCGTACGAGCGATTTCGATACCGTTCAGACGGCCTGCGCTCATGATCTTGATGCCTTGGGCACCCAGACGCATCGCGTTCTGCATCGCACGCTTCATCGCGCGACGGAACATGATCCGGCGCTCGAGCTGTTGCGTGATCGAGTCAGCGATCAGCTGAGCATCGGTTTCCGGCTTGCGGATTTCCTCGATGTTGACGTGAACCGGCACGCCCATGCGGCGTTGCAGTTCCGTCTTCAGCTGTTCGATGTCCTCGCCCTTCTTGCCGATGACCACGCCCGGACGCGAGCTGTAAATCGTGATGCGCGCGTTCTTCGCCGGACGCTCGATGACCACCCGACCGACCGAAGCGTTCTTCAGCTTCTTCTTCAGGTATTCACGAACACCGATGTCTTCCTGCAGCATCGCCGCGAAATTGTTGTTGTTCGCGTACCAACGCGAAGCCCAATTGCGGCTGACAGCCAGGCGGAAGCCAGTCGGATGAATTTTCTGTCCCATCGTATGGCTCCTTAATTCCCGACCGTCACAGTGATGTGACAGGATTGCTTCTCGATGCGGTTACCGCGGCCCTTGGCGCGCGCGGTGAAACGCTTGAGCGATGCAGCCTTGTCGACGTAGATGCTCTTGATCTTGAGCTCGTCGATATCAGCGCCTTCGTTGTGCTCCGCATTCGCGATTGCCGACAGCACAACCTTCTTCACGATGCCAGCCGCCTTCTTCGGCGAGAACGTCAGAACGTTCAGCGCCTTGTCGACCGGCAAACCGCGGATCTGGTCAGCCACAAGGCGCGTTTTCTGCGCCGAGATGCGGGCACCGCGATGAATTGCTTTCACTTCCATCTTGATTGCCCCTTATTTCTTGGCCTTCTTGTCGGCTGCGTGACCCTTGAACGTACGGGTCAGTGCGAACTCGCCAAGCTTGTGGCCGACCATGTTTTCCGAGATGTACACCGGAACGTGTTGACGGCCGTTGTGAACGGCGATCGTCAGGCCGATGAAATCCGGCAGAATCGTCGAGCGACGCGACCAGGTCTTGATCGGCTTTTTGTCGCGCGAAGCTGCAGCCGCCTCAACTTTCTTCAGCAAATGGGCGTCGCAGAACGGACCTTTTTTTACAGAACGTGCCATTGCCTACTCCTTAACGCTTGTGACGGCGCTGGACGATCATCGTCGTCGTGCGCTTGTTGCTGCGGGTGCGGTAACCCTTAGCCGGCGTACCCCACGGGCTCACCGGGTCGCGACCTGCAGCCGTCTTGCCCTCACCACCACCGTGCGGGTGATCGACCGGGTTCATCGCAACGCCACGCACCGTCGGGCGGATACCGCGCCAGCGGTTCGCGCCAGCCTTGCCGATCTGGCGCAGGCTATGCTCTTCGTTGCCGACTTCACCGATCGTTGCACGGCACTCGATGTGCACGCGGCGGATTTCGCCCGAACGCAGGCGAACCTGCGCGTAGACGCCTTCACGCGCCAGCAGCATGGCCGACGTGCCAGCCGAACGCGCCATTTGCGCGCCCTTGCCCGGCAGCATCTCGATGCAGTGGATCGTCGTACCGACCGGAATGTTGCGGATCGGCAGCGTGTTGCCTGCACGGATCGGCGCTTCCGAACCCGACATCAGCTGTTGGCCGACGGTCAGGCCCTTCGGGGCGATGATGTAGCGACGTTCGCCGTCTGCGTAGAGCACCAGCGCGATGTTCGCGCTGCGGTTCGGGTCGTACTCGAGACGCTCGACCTTTGCCGGGATGCCATCCTTCGTGCGACGGAAATCGACGATACGATAGTGCTGCTTGTGACCACCACCCTTGTGACGCGTGGTGATACGGCCGTTGTTGTTACGGCCGGCGGTCGAGCTCTGCGAGTCGAGCAGTGCCGCGTACGGCTTGCCCTGGTGCAGATTCTTGTTGACCACCTTGACCATCGCGCGGCGACCCGGCGATGTCGGCTTAACTTTAACGATTGCCATGATTACTTGGCCTCCGCTTCAAAGTTGATTTCCTGGCCGGGCTTCAGGCAGACGTACGCCTTCTTCACGTCCTTGCGGCGGCCCATCGAACGGCCGAAGCGCTTTTGCTTGCCCTTCTGAACCAGCACGTTGACCGAATCAACTTCAACCTTGAACAGCAGCTCGACAGCCGCCTTCACTTCCTGCTTCGTGGCATCCGGTGCGACTTCGAACACGACTTGCTCGTTCTTGTCGGCAACCAGCGTCGCCTTTTCGGAAATCACCGGTGCGAGCAGGACCTGCATCAAACGATGATCGTTCTTGCGAATCTCGCTCATGACAGCAACTCCTCGATCTGGGCGACCGCAGCCTTCGTGACCAGCACTTTCTTGAAGTAGATCAGCGACAGCGGGTCAGCGTAGCGCGGCTCGACAATTGCCACGTGCGGCAGGTTGCGCGATGCCAGGTACAGGTTTTCGTCAACCGTGTCGGTGATGATCAGCACGGAGTCGAGACCCATGGTCTTGAATTTGTCGGCCAGCAGCTTGGTCTTCGGCGCTTCGAGGATGATGTCCTCGACGACCGACAGACGGCCTTCGCGGGCCAGCTGCGAGAAGATCGAGCAGAGGCCTGCGCGATGCATCTTCTTGTTGACCTTGTGCGAGAAGTTTTCTTCCGGCGAATTCGGGAAGATACGACCACCGCCACGCCACAACGGGCTCGACGACATACCGGCACGAGCGCGGCCCGTACCCTTCTGGCGCCACGGCTTCTTGGTCGTGTGCTTGACTTGCTCGCGGTCCTTCTGTGCGCGGTTACCCTGGCGAGCATTCGCCTGGTAAGCGACGACGACCTGGTGGATCAGCGCTTCGTTGTAGTCACGACCGAACACGACGTCCGATGCGTTGACCACTGCACCTTCCTGACCATTTTCGTTCAGGAGCTTGAGTTCCATTATTTCGCCCCCTTGGTCTTGACGGCCGGCGTCACGAAGACCTTGCCGCCCTTCGCGCCCGGAATCGCACCCTTCACGAGCAGCAGCTTGCGCTCTGCGTCGATACGGGCGATTTCGAGGTTCTGCACCGTCACCGTCACGTCACCCATGTGACCCGTCATGCGCTTACCCGGGAAAACACGACCCGGATCCTGCGCCATACCGATCGAGCCCGGCACGTTGTGCGAGCGCGAGTTACCGTGCGTGGCACGGCCGGAGGAGAAGTTGTAACGCTTGATCGTACCGGCGTAGCCCTTACCGATCGACACGCCTTGCACGTCGACCTTCTGGCCCACTTCGAAAAGATCTGCACCGACCACGGCGCCATTCGACAGCTCGGCTGCCTTGGCCGCGTCAATGCGGAATTCCTTGAGGATTTCACCGGCTTCGACACCGGCTTTGGCGAGATGACCTGCCAGCGGCTTCGTCACGCGCGATGCGCGGCGGGAGCCGAATGCAACCTGCACGGCCGTGTAGCCGTCGGTTTCAACAGTCTTGATCTGCGTCACGCGGTTGTCCGACACGTCCAGCACGGTGACGGGAATCGAATCCCCTTCAGCCGTGAAGATACGGGTCATGCCAACCTTGCGACCTACGAGTCCAAGGCTCATCATTTTCTCCATTCCCGACTGCGATTGGTCGGGGCTGATTTACAAAATGCCGGGCACGCAAGGCCCAACTTTTTTACGCGAATACGCGAAAAGCCAAGCAGTATAGCCCGACTTCTCGATTTCCGCAAGCAATACAAAGACTTAGCACCATCCGGCACGCCGGCCGGCGCTGGAAGCCTTACTGCAGCTTGATTTCCACGTCGACGCCAGCCGGCAGGTCGAGCTTCATCAGCGCGTCAACGGTCTTGTCCGTCGGGTCGACGATGTCCATCAGGCGCTGGTGGGTGCGGATTTCGAGCTGATCGCGCGACGTCTTGTTGACGTGCGGCGAACGCAGGATGTCAAAACGCTGAATGCGCGTCGGCAGCGGCACCGGGCCACGGACGATTGCGCCAGTCCGCTTCGCGGTATCGACGATTTCGGCAGCCGATTGATCGATCAGACGATAGTCGAATGCCTTCAGGCGAATGCGGATTTTCTGTTGCTGCATGACGATTCCTTGAAAAGAGCGAGGCGATGTTGCATCGCCGGACACTAAAAGAACGTGAAACATGACGCCAGCGGGGAGCGAAGCATCAGGTTCCGGGCGGTACTTCCACTGCTAAGCCCGCGATTCTACACGAAAATTCGCGGCGGTGGGCGTTTGTCAATAGAGCGGTTCGCACGCCACAAAGAAAAACCGGGTGCCAGATCGAACTGGACACCCGGTTTCTGCGGTACGCAGTTGCTTACCGTGGAATCGCGGACCCCGCCGGGATCCGCGGATCGTCGATATTACTCGATGATCTTGGCGACGACGCCGGCGCCGACCGTACGGCCGCCTTCGCGGATGGCGAAGCGCAGACCTTCTTCCATCGCGATCGGAGCGATCAGCTTCACCGTGATCGACACGTTGTCGCCCGGCATCACCATTTCCTTGTCCTTCGGCAGCTCGATCGAGCCCGTCACGTCCGTCGTACGGAAGTAGAACTGCGGACGGTAGTTGTTGAAGAACGGCGTGTGACGGCCGCCTTCGTCCTTGCTCAGCACGTACACTTCAGCCGTGAAGTGCGTGTGCGGCGTGATCGAACCCGGCTTCGCCAGAACCTGGCCACGCTCCACGTCTTCACGCTTCGTGCCGCGCAGCAGGATACCGACGTTGTCGCCTGCTTGACCTTGGTCCAGCAGCTTGCGGAACATTTCAACGCCCGTGCAGGTCGTCTTCACCGTCGGCTTGATACCGACGATTTCGATTTCCTCGCCGACCTTCACGATGCCGCGCTCGACACGACCCGTCACCACCGTACCGCGGCCCGAGATCGAGAACACGTCTTCCACCGGCATCAGGAACGCGCCGTCAACCGCACGCTCCGGCGTCGGGATGTACGTGTCCAGTGCGTCTGCCAGGCTCATGATCGCCACTTCGCCCAGCTCGCCCGTGTCGCCTTCCAGCGCCAGCTTTGCCGAACCCTTCACGATCGGCGTGTCGTCGCCCGGGAAGTCGTACTTCGACAGGAGTTCGCGAACTTCCATCTCGACCAGCTCGAGCAGTTCCGCGTCGTCCACCATGTCGCACTTGTTCAGGAACACGATGATGTACGGAACGCCAACCTGACGTGCCAGCAGGATGTGCTCGCGCGTTTGCGGCATCGGGCCGTCTGCTGCCGAGCAAACCAGGATCGCGCCGTCCATCTGCGCTGCGCCCGTGATCATGTTCTTCACATAGTCAGCGTGGCCCGGGCAGTCGACGTGTGCGTAGTGGCGGTTAGCCGTTTCGTACTCGACGTGTGCCGTGTTGATCGTGATGCCGCGCGCCTTTTCTTCCGGTGCCGCGTCGATCTGGTCGTACGCCTTAGCTTCGCCGCCGAACTTCTTCGTCAGAACCGTCGTGATCGCTGCCGTCAGCGTCGTCTTGCCGTGGTCAACGTGACCAATCGTACCAACGTTCACGTGCGGCTTGGTCCGCTCAAACTTTTCTTTTGCCATGATTCTCTTCTTTCAAAAAATAATCGATTGGTAGCTAAAGATTTACTTCGACTTCGCGCTGATGATCGCTTCGGCAACGTTGCGCGGAGCTTCAGCGTAGTGCTTGAACTCCATCGTGTACGTTGCACGACCTTGCGTCAGCGAGCGCAGCGACGTCGAGTAACCGAACATTTCCGACAGCGGCACTTCGGCGCGCACGATCTTGCCGCCGCCAACCATGTCTTCCATGCCCTGGACGATACCGCGACGGCCCGACAGGTCGCCCATCACGTTGCCCATGTAGTCTTCCGGCGTCTCGACTTCGACAGCCATCATCGGCTCGAGCACGACCGGGTTCGCCTTGCGCATCGCTTCCTTGAACGCCATCGAACCGGCCATGCGGAACGCGTTTTCGTTCGAGTCAACGTCGTGGTACGAACCGAACGTCAGGTGAACCTTCACGTCGACGACCGGGAAGCCAGCCAGCACGCCCGACTTCAGCGTGTCCTGGATACCCTTGTCGACCGCCGGGATGTATTCACGCGGAATCACACCACCCTTGATCTCGTCGAAGAACTCGTAGCCCTTGCCTTGTTCGTTCGGCTCGAGCGTGATGACCGCGTGACCGTACTGGCCGCGACCACCCGACTGCTTGACGAACTTGCCGTCGACGTCCTTCGCCGTCGAGCGGATCGTTTCGCGGTACGCAACCTGCGGCTTGCCGACGGTCGCTTCCACGCCGAATTCACGCTTCATCCGGTCGACCAGAATTTCGAGGTGGAGCTCGCCCATGCCCGAAATGATGGTCTGGCCCGACTCTTCGTCGGTCTGCACGCGGAACGACGGGTCTTCCTGAGCCAGACGGTTCAGTGCGAGGCCCATCTTTTCCTGGTCGGCCTTGGTCTTCGGCTCGACCGCCTGCGAAATCACCGGCTCCGGGAACACCATGCGTTCGAGAACGATCGGGTTCGCCGGGTCGCACAGCGTGTCGCCCGTGGTGGCTTCCTTCAGGCCGACCGCTGCAGCGATGTCGCCTGCGCGGACTTCCTTGATTTCTTCACGCTGGTTCGCGTGCATCTGCAGAATACGGCCGAGGCGCTCCTTCTTGCCCTTGGTCGAGTTCAGCAGCGTGTCGCCCGAGTTGACGACGCCCGAGTACACACGGAAGAAGATCAGCTGGCCGACGAACGGGTCGGTCATGATCTTGAACGCGAGCGACGAGAACTTCTCTTCGTCCGATGCCTTGCGCTCTGCTTCTTCGCCGTTTTCGAGCTCGCCCTTGACCGGCGGGATGTCGACCGGCGACGGCAGGAAGTCGATCACGGCGTCGAGCATACGCTGCACGCCCTTGTTCTTGAACGCGGTACCGCACAGCATCGGCTGGATTTCGCACGCGATCGTACGATCACGCAGCGCCTTGACGATGTCGGCTTCCGGCAGATCGCCTTCTTCCAGGTACTTGTTCATCAGGTCTTCGCTGGCTTCGGCAGCCGCTTCGACCATCTTTTCGCGCCATTCCTTGCAGGTCTCTGCGAGTTCGGCCGGGATGTCGACGTAGTCGAACTTCGTGCCTTGCGACGCTTCGTCCCAAATGATCGCCTTCATCTTGATCAGGTCGACCACGCCCTTGAAGTTTTCTTCCGAGCCGATCGGCACCACGACCGGAACCGGGTTCGCCTTCAGGCGCAGACGGAGCTGGTCGTAGACCTTGAAGAAGTTCGCGCCGGTACGGTCCATCTTGTTGACGAACGCGAGACGCGGCACCTTGTACTTGTTCGCCTGGCGCCACACCGTTTCCGACTGCGGCTGCACGCCGCCCACTGCGCAGTACACCATGCACGCGCCGTCGAGCACGCGCATCGAACGCTCCACTTCGATCGTGAAGTCGACGTGGCCCGGGGTGTCGATGATGTTGATGCGGTGTTCCGGATAGTTGCCGCCCATGCCCTTCCAGAAGGCCGTGGTAGCAGCGGACGTGATCGTGATGCCACGTTCCTGTTCCTGCTCCATCCAGTCCATCGTGGCTGCGCCGTCGTGGACTTCACCGATCTTGTGGTTCACACCGGTGTAAAACAGAATGCGCTCGGTCGTCGTCGTTTTGCCGGCGTCGATGTGAGCGCTAATACCGATATTGCGGTAGCGCTCGATAGGAGTCTTGCGAGCCACTTTGATCCTCTACTGGGATGACGTGATGCAGCCCTGCTGCATCACGCCTCAACACAAACGGGCGAGGCGCCTGAAAAGCGCACCCGCCCGGAATTTATTTCCGCAAACAGCCCAGCCAGGCGCTTAGAAACGGAAATGCGAGAACGCGCGGTTGGCTTCTGCCATGCGGTGAACTTCATCGCGCTTCTTCATCGCGCCGCCACGGCCTTCGGCCGCTTCGGTGAGTTCGCCTGCCAGACGCAGAGCCATCGACTTCTCGCTGCGCTTCTTCGCAGCCTCACGCAGCCAGCGCATCGCCAATGCCATACGACGCGACGGGCGCACTTCGACCGGAACTTGATAGTTGGCACCACCAACGCGGCGGCTCTTCACTTCGACCACCGGCTTCACGTTGTTGAGCGCAACCGTGAACACTTCCAGCGGGTCCTTGCCACCCTTGGTCTGGATTTGTTCGAATGCGCCATAAACGATGCGCTCTGCGACCGACTTCTTGCCGGACAGCATCAGCATGTTCATGAACTTGGCAACATCAACGTTACCGAACTTCGGATCCGGCAACACTTCCCGCTTGGGGACTTCGCGACGACGCGGCATGATTCTTCCTTTACTTGTTCAGTTGGAGCTGCAACCAGCTCCGCGGCCACCAACAAACCCGATCACATCTTCACGACTAACCAGCTTGGCCGGGTGACCACTTACTCGACAGCACCGGCAATCCGGCACTCCCGCCTTGACCGCCCTGCGGCGATCCCTGATCAAAAACTGCTTACTTGGCAGCCTTTGCACGCTTCGCGCCGTACTTCGAGCGCGCTTGCTTACGGTCCTTGACGCCCTGGGTATCCAGCGAGCCGCGAACCATGTGGTAACGCACACCCGGCAAGTCCTTCACACGGCCGCCGCGGATCAGCACAACCGAGTGCTCCTGCAGGTTGTGGCCTTCACCGCCGATGTACGAAATCACTTCGAAGCCGTTCGTCAGACGAACCTTGGCGACCTTACGGAGTGCCGAGTTCGGCTTCTTCGGCGTCGTCGTGTACACACGGGTGCACACGCCGCGACGCTGGGGGCAGTCCTGCAGGGCCGGGCTCTTGCTCTTCGTCGTTTCCGACTGACGGCCTTTGCGAACCAGTTGGTTGATGGTTGGCATTGTTTATTCCTGAAATTGAACAAAATCTGCGCATCGATTTCGGGCAAAGCGAGAATCGGCGCACAGTTGACTTCCGAACTGGCGAGACGGACACGAACCTTCGAACGCGACTCGGCCCACCGAATACCGGAACCCAACATGATATTCCGGAAATACCAACGAAGTCAACGGCTTGCGTGATGTGCCGACCGACCGCGCGGTTTCCAGAAGGGAGCGGAACACCAGTGTCAGGCCGATTCGACGACGTCGATGATCTCGTCGCCGAAGCGTTCGAGCTTGCGCACGCCCATGCCGGGGATGTGGCGCAGGTCGTCGATCGTCTCCGGCGCGTTGCGCGCGATTTCGGCGAGCGTCGCGTCGTGGAAAATCACGTAGGCCGGCACGCCGTCGGTCTTCGCGGTTTCCGCTCGCCATGCGCGCAGCGCATCCCACCGGGCGCGCTCGCGGGCGCCCATGCCAGCCGTCGGATCGACGCGCGTGGCGCTGCGGCTCGACGACTGACGCGTGCGCTGCGGCTTCACATAGCGGCGCAGCGTGACCTTTTCCTCGTTCTTCAGCACGGGTTTCGCGGCCTCGGTGAGCATCAGCGCGCCGAAGCCGCCATGGTCGACGGCCAGGTAGCCGTATGCGACCAACTGCCGGAAAATCGCGCGCCACTCGGGCTCGGACAGCGCCGCGCCGATGCCGAACGTGCTGAGCTGATCGTGGCCGCGCTGCAACACCTTCTCGGTGCGCCCGCCGCGCAGGATCTCGATCAGATGGCTCGAGCCGAAGTTGAAGCCGCTCGCGCGCTGCGCGCGGAACACGCACGACAGCGCCATCTGCGCCTCGCGCGTCGCGTCCCACGACGCGGGCGGCTCGAGGCACGTGTCGCAGTTGCCGCACGGCTGGCTCGCCTCGCCGAAGTAGTTCAGCAGCCGCACGCGGCGACACGAGATCGTCTCGCACAAGCCGAGCAGCGCATCGAGCTTCGACGTCTGCACGCGCTTGTGCGCGTCGTCCGCATCGGACTCGTCGATCATCTTGCGCTGCTGGACGACGTCGCCGAGGCCATACGCCATCCACGCGTTCGCCGGCAGCCCGTCGCGGCCCGCGCGGCCGGTTTCCTGGTAGTAGCCTTCGACGCTCTTCGGCAAATCGAGATGCGCGACGAAACGCACGTCGGGCTTGTCGATGCCCATGCCGAACGCGATCGTCGCGCACATCACGATGCCTTCCTCGCGCTGGAACATTTCCTGGTGCTTCTGCCGCACCTCGAACTCCATTCCCGCGTGGTACGGCAGCGCGCGCACGCCCTGCGCCTTCAGCCATTCGGCCGTTTCCTCGACCTTGCGGCGCGACAGGCAATAGACGACACCCGCGTCCGTCGTGCCGTCGGCATTCGTGTGCTCGGCGCGAATGAAATCGAGCAGCTGCGCGCGCGCGTTGTCCTTTTCGACGATCCGGTAGCGGATGTTCGGCCGGTCGAAGCTCGACACGAACACGCGTGCGTCGTCGAGCGCGAGACGATGGATGATCTCGTCGCGCGTGATCGCATCGGCCGTGGCGGTGAGCGCGATGCGCGGCACCGACGGGAAGCGCTCGTGCAGCACCGACAGCTGGATGTATTCCGGGCGGAAATCGTGCCCCCATTGCGACACGCAGTGCGCTTCGTCGATCGCGAACAGGCCGATCTTCGCGCGCTCGAGCAGCTCGAGGAAGCGCCCCGTCATCAACCGCTCCGGCGCGACGTACAGCAGGTCGATTTCGCCCTCGCGCAGCGCGCGCTCGGTGGCCGCCGCCTCGGCGCCCGACAGCGTCGAATTCAGATAGGCCGCGCGCACGCCGACTTCGCTCAACGCGGCAACCTGGTCCTGCATCAGCGCGATCAGCGGCGACACGACGATGCCGGCGCCCTGCCCGGCCTCGCGGCGCAGCAGCGCGGGAATCTGGTAGCACAGCGACTTGCCGCCGCCGGTCGGCATCAGCACGAGACAATCGCCGCCGCCGGCGACGTGCTCGACGATCTCGCCCTGCTGGCCGCGAAAGGCGGAATAACCAAAGACTTCGTCGAGTATTTCGAGGGCGCGGGACATGAATGAAGAGGTGGAAGACTGCTGACGGCGACGATCCGGATTCTAGCAATCTTTGCGTCGCGCGAAGCCGATTCGCGCGGAGTTAGCCACTCGGACAATGTTCTCTCGATGGATTGCAACCGAGTCCCGGCGAAAAATCCGCGGCATCCGCCGACGTCCGTCGCTGGGCGGCTTCGGTGAAAACCGTGAGAAATTCCATATTTCTTTATAGGAGAGCCGTCGATACAATCGGTTTCGAGGTTGAGCCCGGCACCGGCGAATCGAGCCATAGATTCAACCTTATTCCATTAGGAGAACCGATGATGCGTGAACTTGTAGCGAATGAAGTGAAGCAAGTCAGCGGCGCGTTCTCGTGCGCACTGAATCCAGCACCGATCAATTGGGCGGCGGTTGGCGGCGCGGCTCTGGTCGGCGCTGTTCGCGGCCCGCTCGGCGCCTTTTTGGGCGGCGCCGGGAGCTATCTTGGCCAGAGCTGGAACTGTAGATTTTGATCGTTGACAGGCGATTTCAGCTGCAAACATGAGCGAGCATCTGTCGATGCTCGCTCATCGATATTTCGTACCGCATTGACACGCAACGGGGAAGCATGCGATTGAAAGACTCGCGCAGTGCGATCAAGAAGTTCCTGCTTTACGGTCCGTTCCCTGCTCCGCTCAGCACACGATATGGCGGCGGCTGGCGCGGCATCTTGCTGGGAGCGGTAATCCGGGCATTGCCCGACGGAGTTCTGGTGGCCGTGTTGTATCTCGTCGTGCCTCGGGTACGCTCTTTCGCGTACGTAACGCTCATCCTCGCGTTGGCGGTGATGCACAGCCTGTTTCTGGAGTGGCATTTGACTCGCCAGTTCGAGCGTCAGTCGAAGCCATCCCGGGAAGCGTAGCCGGGCGTCCGATCGGGCATGCCACCGCGCCCCACGAAATCGGGATCGAGGCAACCGTCACGTGTTCGTTGGCGGAAGACGTCGTTTCACGTCCGCGACCGCCTGCGGCACGACTCGCGACCGCGCGCGTCCATGTCACACGCACCAAAAAAACGCCCGGTGAACCGGGCGGTTTCGATGACAGCCTGACGACGCGGCTCGCGCCGCTCGCTTACTCGGCTGCCGGGTGTTGCGGCTCTTCCGCGATTCGGTCGGGATACGTGAGAGCACTTCACCGACTTGCACCTACTGACCGTCCTTCACTGTGATCAGTGCGCCAGATACGCGGCGCGCACGCCGATTTCGCTCAGCGCCGCGAAACGCGGAATAACCCAAGACTTCGTCGAGAATTTCGAGGGCGCGAGACATGAACGATGGGAACGAGCGCAGCGGAATGATGACCGAGGTTCTAACAACCCGCGCGCGCAGCGCACGGTGAATAACGCAACGTTGGCCGTACGGATAACGGGACGGCGCACGTGACGTGCCAACCGTTACCCGGGGCACTCACGCCCGGATAGCCGATGCCTCGGCGGCTCAAGGCCTGTCAAATTCCGGCCGCGCATCCAGATGCACCGGAACGAACCGTCGTGAGTCGCCGACGTAGAACACCGCGAGATTCGAAAAGTCGGACACGCGGCCGCAAAAAACGATCGCAACGTCGTCGCGCTGCACGCTCGCTTGTGCGGCTTCGCTATTTGCCGTCAAAAACGGCGCCTGGCGCTCCATCATCGCGCCTATCCCACTGCGATCGACGGCCGGGACGTCACCGTATGGCGGCTTTTCCCGGCAGTACCCATTCGGGTAACGATGTAACGGCATTAGCCGTTGCGGCGAATGGGTCGCGAGCGTGGACGGAAATCGACTCCAGCATCGCGTCCATCTCGAAACAACGAAACGCACATCGTGCGCGTTAGCCATTCAACAAAGAAAAACACCCTGCAGGCGAATCCGCCTCCAGGGTGTCGTGGCCGCCTCGCTTACCGTCCGGTTGAAATCGGACGGTAAGCGACAGCGATGCAACGCGGCTTGCGCCGCCCGCACTTACTCGGCTGCCGGGTGTTGCGGCTCTTCCGCCGGCGCGCTCGGCGTGCCGAAGTCGAATGCCTCTTCCGCTGCGATCTGGTCGAAACGCTCGCGATCCGACGATTCCTTCGCCTTGCGTGCCTTGTGGAACGCGAGACCCGTACCGGCCGGAATCAGACGGCCGACGATCACGTTTTCCTTCAGGCCGCGCAGATCGTCGCGCTTGCCCATGATCGCCGCTTCGGTCAGCACGCGGGTCGTTTCCTGGAACGATGCCGCGGAGATGAACGAGTCGGTCGACAGCGACGCCTTCGTGATACCGAGCAGCACGTTGTCGTACGAAGCCGGACGCTTGCCCTCGGCGATCATGCGATCGTTCTCGTCCAGCATGTCGGAGCGCTCGACCTGTTCGCCCGGGATGAAGCGCGTATCGCCGTTGTCGGTGATCTGCACACGACGCAGCATCTGGCGAACGATCACCTCGATGTGCTTGTCGTTGATCTTCACGCCCTGCAGACGGTACACGTCCTGCACTTCGTCCACGATGTAGCGCGACAGCGCCTCGATACCCTGCAGGCGCAGGATGTCGTGCGGATCGGCCGGACCGTCCACGATCATTTCGCCCTTGTTGACGACCTGGGCATCGTGAACCAGAACCTGCTTTTCCTTCGCGATCAGGAACTCGTGCTGGTTGCCTTCGAGATCCGTGATGACGAGACGCTGCTTGCCCTTCGTGTCCTTACCGAACGACGTCGTACCGGTGACTTCCGCGAGAATGCCGGCATCCTTCGGCGAACGCGCTTCGAACAGTTCCGCCACCCGCGGCAGACCGCCGGTAATGTCACGCGTCTTCTGCGCTTCGGTCGGGATACGTGCGAGCACTTCACCAACCTGCACCTGCTGGCCGTCCTTCACGGTGATCAGTGCGCCGACCTGGAAGCCGATCTGCACCGCGTGCTCCGTGCCCGGAATCTTCACTTCTTCGCCGTTCGCGTCGAGCAGCTTCACCTGCGGACGCACGCTCTTCGAAGCCTGCGAACCGCGGCGCTTCACGTCGATCACGACCAGCGTCGACAGGCCGGTCACGTCGTCGATCTGCTTCGCGACGGTCACGCCTTCCTCGACGTTCTCGAACTTCACCGTACCACCGTACTCGGTGATGATCGGACGCGTCAGCGGATCCCACGTGGCAAGCTGCGTGCCGGCCTTGATGGTCGCGCCGTCGAGCTGCAGCAGCGTCGCGCCGTACGGCACTTTGTGACGCTCGCGCTCGCGACCGAAGTCGTCGGTGATCATCGCTTCGCCCGAACGGGAAATGACGATCTGCTCGCCCTTCGCGTTCGTGACGTAGCGCATCGTCGCCGTGAAACGGACGATACCGTTGCTCTTCGCTTCGACCGACGAAGCCACTGCCGCACGCGATGCCGCACCACCGATGTGGAACGTACGCATCGTCAGCTGCGTGCCCGGTTCGCCGATCGACTGTGCCGCGATCACGCCGACTGCTTCGCCGACGTTCACCAGCGAGCCGCGGCCGAGGTCGCGGCCGTAGCAGGATGCGCACAGGCCGTAACGCGTTTCGCAGGTCAGCGGCGTGCGCACGCGCACTTCGTCGATGCCGAGGCGTTCGATTTCCTCGACTGCCGTTTCGTCGAGCAGCGTGCCCGATTCGTACAGCGTTTCCTGCGTTTCCGGATTCACGACGTCCGCGACCGCGACGCGGCCGAGGATACGGTCGCGCAGCGCTTCGACGACTTCACCGCCTTCGACGAGTGCCTTCATCGCCACGCCGTTCGACGTGCCGCAATCGTCTTCCACCACGACCAGATCCTGCGTGACGTCGACGAGACGACGCGTCAGGTAACCCGAGTTCGCGGTCTTCAGTGCCGTATCAGCCAGACCCTTACGTGCACCGTGGGTCGAGATGAAGTACTGCAGCACGTTCAGACCTTCGCGGAAGTTCGCGGTAATCGGCGTCTCGATAATCGAGCCGTCCGGCTTCGCCATCAGGCCGCGCATACCGGCCAGCTGACGAATCTGAACCGCCGAACCCCGGGCGCCCGAGTCGGCCATCATGTAGATCGAGTTGAACGACTCCTGGCGCGTCTCGTTGCCGTCGCGGTCCGTCACCGGCTCCGTCGACAGCTGCTCCATCATCGCCTTGCCGACCGCTTCCGACGTTGCCGACCAGATGTCGACCACGTTGTTGTAGCGTTCCTGCGCGGTGACGAGACCCGACATGTACTGGCGGTCGTACTCCTTCACCTTCTTCGCGGCGTCGCCGACGATCGTTTCCTTCTGCGGCGGCACGAGCATGTCGTCCACGCAGATCGAGATGCCGGCGCGCGTCGCGAGACGGAAACCCGACTGCATCAGCTGGTCGGCGAACACCACCGTCGCACGCAGACCGCACTTGCGGAACGCCGTGTTGATCAGGCGCGAGATTTCCTTCTTCTTCAGCGGCTTGTTCAGCACCGAGAACGGCAGGCCGTGCGGCAGGATCTCCGACAGGATCGCGCGACCGACGGTCGTCGCGTACAGCGTGATCTTCGGCACGAACTCCGGCGCGCCTTCCGACGTGTCCTCGTTGCGGACCATTTCGGTGATCCGGACGTTGACGCGCGAGGCCAGCTCGACTTCCTTGTTCTCGTACGCGCGGATGACTTCCGACACGCCCGTGAACGACAGGCCTTCGCCCTTGCCGTTGATCGCTTCGCGGGTCGCGTAGTACAGACCCAGCACGATATCCTGCGACGGCACGATCGACGGATCGCCGTTGGCCGGGAACAGCACGTTGTTCGACGCGAGCATCAGCGTGCGCGCTTCCATCTGCGCTTCGAGCGACAGCGGCACGTGAACGGCCATCTGGTCACCGTCGAAGTCGGCGTTGAACGCCGCACAGACGAGCGGGTGCAGCTGGATTGCCTTGCCTTCGATCAGCACCGGCTCGAACGCCTGGATACCGAGACGGTGCAGCGTCGGCGCACGGTTCAGCATCACCGGGTGCTCGCGGATCACCTCTTCGAGGATGTCCCACACCACCGGTGTCTGGTTCTCGACTTCCTTCTTCGCAGCCTTGATGGTCGTCGCAACGCCCATCACTTCCAGCTTGTTGAAGATGAACGGCTTGAACAGTTCGAGCGCCATCAGCTTCGGCAGACCGCACTGGTGCAGCTTCAGCGTCGGGCCGACCACGATGACCGAACGGCCCGAGTAGTCGACGCGCTTGCCCAGCAGGTTCTGACGGAAACGGCCGCCCTTGCCCTTGATCATGTCGGCGAGCGACTTCAGCGGACGCTTGTTCGCGCCCGTCATCGCCTTGCCGCGACGACCGTTGTCGAGCAGCGAGTCGACGGCTTCCTGCAGCATCCGCTTTTCGTTGCGGACGATGATTTCAGGTGCCTTCAGCTCGAGCAGGCGCTTCAACCGGTTGTTACGGTTGATCACGCGGCGATACAGGTCGTTCAGGTCCGACGTCGCGAAACGGCCGCCGTCCAGCGGCACGAGCGGACGCAGTTCCGGCGGCAGCACCGGCAGCACTTCGAGGATCATCCACTCGGGCTTGATGCCCGAGCGCTGGAATGCCTCGAGGACCTTCAGGCGCTTCGCGTACTTCTTGATCTTCGCTTCCGAGCCGGTGTTCTTCAGCTCGGTGCGCAGCGTCTCGACCTGCTCGTCGATGTTGATCGCGCGCAGCAGTTCACGCACGCCTTCCGCGCCCATCTCGGCACGGAATTCGTCGCCGTATTCCTCGACCTTGTTGTAGTAATCCTCTTCGGTCATGATCTGCCGCGCCTTCAGCGGCGTCATGCCCGGTTCGATCACCACGTACGCTTCGAAGTACAGCACGCGCTCGATGTCGCGCAGCGTCATGTCGAGCACCATGCCCAGACGCGACGGCAGCGACTTCAGGAACCAGATGTGCGCGACCGGCGAGGCCAGCTCGATGTGGCCCATCCGTTCGCGACGCACCTTCGCCAGCGTCACTTCGACGCCGCACTTCTCGCAGATCACGCCACGGTGCTTCAGGCGCTTGTACTTGCCGCACAGGCACTCGTAGTCCTTGATCGGCCCGAAGATCTTCGCGCAGAACAGACCATCGCGTTCCGGCTTGAACGTACGGTAGTTGATGGTCTCCGGCTTCTTCACTTCGCCGAACGACCACGAACGGATCTTGTCGGGCGAGGCCAGACCGATCTTGATCGCGTCGAAAACTTCTTCCTGTTGGACTTGCTTGAATAGATCGAGCAGAGCTTTCATTGCTTTCTCTCCGTAGTCCGATTAATTGCGGTCGAGATCGATATCGATACCGAGCGAGCGGATTTCCTTCACGAGCACGTTGAAGGATTCCGGCATGCCTGCATCGATCACGTGATCGCCCTTGACGAGGTTTTCGTACACCTTCGTCCGGCCGGTCACGTCGTCCGACTTCACCGTCAGCATTTCCTGCAGCACGTAGGACGCGCCGTACGCTTCGAGTGCCCACACTTCCATTTCACCGAAACGCTGGCCGCCGAACTGCGCCTTACCGCCCAGCGGCTGCTGCGTGACGAGCGAGTACGGGCCCGTCGAACGCGCGTGCATCTTGTCGTCGACCAGGTGGTGCAGCTTCAGGTAGTGCATGTAGCCGAGCGTCACGCGACGTTCGAACATTTCACCCGTGCGGCCGTCGTACAGGCGGACCTGGTTCTTCGACGGGTTCATGCCGAGCTGTTCGGCGATGTCGTCCGGGAACGCGAGGTCGAGCATCTTGCCCATTTCTTCCTCGGTCGCACCGTCGAACACCGGCGTTGCGAACGGCACGCCTTCGCGCAGGTTCTTCGCGAGTTCGAGGATCTCGTCGTCGGTGAAGCTTTCCAGATCTTCCTGGCGGCCCGACTCGTTGTAGATCTTCGTCAGGAACGCGCGCAGCTCCTCGATCTTCGCCTGACGCTGCAGCATTTCGCCGATACGCCAGCCGAGGCCCTTCGCGGCCCAGCCGAGGTGCACTTCCAGAACCTGACCCACGTTCATCCGCGACGGCACGCCGAGCGGGTTCAGCACGACGTCTGCCGGACGGCCATCGGCCATGTACGGCATGTCTTCGATCGGGACGATCTTCGACACGACACCCTTGTTACCGTGACGGCCTGCCATCTTGTCGCCAGGCTGCAGACGGCGCTTCACCGCCAGGTACACCTTGACCATCTTCAGCACGCCCGGCGGCAGTTCGTCGCCTTGCGTGAGCTTCTTGCGCTTCTCTTCGAACGCGAGGTCGAACTGGTGACGCTTTTCCTCGATCGAGTTCTTGATCGCTTCGAGCTGCGCCGCTGCTTCGTCGTCCGCGAGGCGGATGTCGAACCAGTGGTAATGGTCGAGGTCTTCCAGGTAAGCCTGGTCGATCTTCGTGCCCTTCGCGAGCTTCTTCGGACCGCCGTTCGCGACCTTGCCCACGAGCATGCGTGCGAGACGCTGGAACGCGTCGCCTTCCACGATGCGCAGCTGGTCGTTCAGGTCGAGGCGGTAGCGCTTCAGTTCGTCGTCGATGATCTGTTGCGCACGCTTGTCGCGCTGGATGCCTTCGCGCGTGAACACCTGGACGTCGATCACGGTACCGCTCATGCCCGACGGCACGCGCAGCGACGTGTCCTTCACGTCCGACGCCTTCTCGCCGAAGATCGCGCGCAGCAGCTTCTCTTCCGGCGTCAGCTGGGTCTCGCCCTTCGGCGTGACCTTGCCGACCAGCACGTCGCCCGCTTCGACTTCGGCACCGATGTACACGATGCCCGATTCGTCGAGACGGCCGAGCTGGACTTCCGCCAGGTTCGAGATGTCGCGCGTGATTTCTTCCGGCCCGAGCTTCGTGTCGCGTGCAACGACGTTCAGCTCTTCGATGTGGATCGACGTGTAGCGATCGTCGGCAACGACCTTCTCCGAGATCAGGATCGAGTCCTCGAAGTTGTAGCCGTTCCACGGCATGAACGCGATCAGCATGTTCTGGCCGAGCGCGAGCTCGCCCAGGTCCGTCGAGGCGCCGTCGGCCAGCACGTCGCCGCGCGAGACCTTGTCGCCCATCTTCACGATCGGACGCTGGTTGATGTTCGTGTTCTGGTTCGAACGCGTGTACTTGATCAGGTTGTAGATGTCGACACCGACTTCACCCGCGACCGCTTCGTCGTCGTTCACGCGAATCACGATACGGCCTGCGTCGACGTAGTCGACCACACCGCCGCGGAACGCCTGGACCGTCGTACCCGAGTCGACCGCGCAGGTGCGCTCGATGCCCGTCCCGACGACCGGCTTTTCCGGACGCAGACACGGCACGGCCTGACGCTGCATGTTCGAACCCATCAGTGCACGGTTCGCGTCGTCGTGCTCGAGGAACGGGATCAGCGACGCTGCGACCGACACGATCTGCGACGGCGCGACGTCCATGTACTGGATCCGGTCCGGCGTGACCATCATCGTTTCGCCGGCTTCACGCGACGACACGAGTTCGTCGATCAGTCGGCCGTCTTCGTCGATCGCGGCGTTCGCCTGAGCGATCATGTAGCGGCCTTCCTCGATCGCCGACAGGTAGTCGATCTGGTCGGTCACCTTGCCGTCCACGACCTTGCGGTACGGCGTCTCGAGGAAGCCGTACTCGTTCAGGTGCGCGTACAGCGCGAGCGAGTTGATCAGGCCGATGTTCGGACCTTCCGGCGTTTCGATCGGGCACACGCGGCCGTAGTGGGTCGGGTGCACGTCGCGGACTTCGAAGCCTGCGCGCTCGCGCGTCAGACCGCCCGGGCCCAGTGCGGAAACACGGCGCTTGTGCGTGATTTCCGACAGCGGGTTGGTCTGGTCCATGAACTGCGACAGCTGCGACGAACCGAAGAACTCGCGGATCGCCGACGAAATCGGCTTCGAGTTGATCAGGTCGTGCGGCATCAGGTTTTCGCTTTCGGCCTGGCCGAGGCGTTCCTTGACCGCGCGCTCGACACGCACGAGGCCCGCGCGGAACTGGTTTTCCGCCAGTTCGCCGACGCAACGCACGCGACGGTTGCCGAGGTGGTCGATATCGTCCACTTCGCCCTTGCCGTTGCGCAGCTCGACGAGGATCTTGATCGTCGCGAGGATGTCGTCGTCCTGCAGCGTCATCGGGCCGACGATCTCGTCACGGCCGACGCGGCGGTTGAACTTCATGCGGCCGACCTTCGACAGGTCGTACGCTTCTTCGCTGTAGAACAGACGGTTGAACAGGGCCTCGACCGCTTCTTCGGTCGGCGGCTCGCCCGGGCGCATCATGCGGTAGATCGCGATGCGCGCGGCCGTCTTGTCGGTCGTTTCGTCGACACGCAGCGTCGACGAGATGTACGGACCCTGATCCAGATCGTTCGTGTAGAGCGTCTGGATGTCCTTGATACCCGCTTCGCGCAGCTTCTCGAGCACGCTTTCCGTGACTTCGTCGTTCGCGCTCGCGATCACTTCGCCGGTGTCGCCGTCGACGACGTTCTTCGCCAGCACGCGGCCGAGCAGATAGTCTTCCGGCACCGAGATGAACTTGGTCTTCGCGGCTTCGAGGTCGCGAATGTGCTTCGCGTTGATCCGCTTGTCCTTCTGGACGATGACCTTGCCGTCGCGATCCGTGATGTCGAAACGCGCGACTTCGCCACGCAGACGCTCAGGCACGAACTCGAGTTGCGCGCCTTCGTCCATCAGCGTGAAGTTGTCGAACACGAAGAAGTTCGCGAGGATCTGTTCCGGCGTCAGACCGATGGCCTTCAGCAGGATCGTGACCGGCATCTTGCGGCGACGGTCGACGCGGAAGTACAGGATGTCCTTCGGATCGAATTCGAAGTCGAGCCACGAGCCGCGGTACGGAATGATCCGTGCCGAGAACAGCAGCTTGCCCGAGCTGTGCGTCTTGCCCTTGTCGTGTTCGAAGAACACGCCCGGCGAACGATGCAGCTGCGAGACGATGACACGCTCGGTGCCGTTGATGACGAACGAGCCCGTCGGCGTCATGAGCGGAATTTCGCCCATGTACACTTCCTGCTCCTTCACTTCCTTGACGACCGGCTTGTTCGGCGATTCCTTGTCGAGGATGACGAGGCGGACCTTCGCGCGCAGCGCGGAGCAGTACGTCAGGCCACGCTGCTGGCATTCCTTGATGTTGAATGCAGGCGAGGACAGCGCATAGCTCACGAACTCGAGGCGCGCGAAACCGTTGTGCGAAACAATGGGAAATACCGATGTGAACGCGGCCTGCAAACCTTCAGGCTTGCGTTGCGTCGCCGGCACATCGGCTTGCAGAAACGTGCTGAATGATTCAAGCTGAGTAGCCAGCAAGAACGGAACTTGGTGAACGATGGGGCGCTTCGCGAAACTCTTGCGAATGCGCTTCTTCTCGGTGAAGGAATATTGCATACGATCTCCGAATCACGGCGGGTGCTATCGAGGCGGAATACCTGGACGTTTCAAACCCGAGTGTTCACCGACTGAGACCCGATGGCCGTTCGACGGCTTGAACGAGCCGAGAAGCTTGGTGGTTGGCCGCTACCAACCGCTGGCTGACGGCAGCGGATGCCTGTGTTGCCCGCTACCCGACCAAACTTGCCTTCTGCAGTCGCTTCAGAAGACAAAGAGAACCGCCAATCGTGCGTGATGCATCACAACGATCAGGCGGTTTTCTTTGGCTTCTGGGGCCGATTATTCGGGCTCCCGAATGAGTGCCAGAATAACGTCCCCACAAAGCACAAAAAGGCCGGCGGTGAAAATACCGCCAGCCTTCGCACAGCGCGCCGAAACTTACTTGACTTCGACCTTCGCGCCAGCTTCTTCCAGCTTCTTCTTGGCTTCTTCAGCAGCAGCCTTGTCGACGCCTTCCTTGATGGGCTTCGGTGCACCGTCAACCAGGTCCTTCGCTTCCTTCAGGCCCAGGCCCGTCAGTTCGCGAACGGCCTTGATGACCGAAACCTTGTTGGCGCCGGCTTCAGCCAGGACGACCGTGAATTCGGTCTTCTCTTCTGCTGCAGCAGCTGCGCCGCCGCCTGCCGGGCCAGCGACTGCCACTGCAGCTGCCGACACGCCAAACTTCTCTTCGAACGCCTTGACCAGTTCGTTCAGTTCCAGAACGGTCATCCCTTCGACTGCTGCCAGGATGTCTTCTTTTGCGATTGCCATTTGAAATACTCCTAAATTGAATTCGGATACAGCCAGCGATCAGTAACGCTGATGCACGTTCGCTTACGCAGCTTCTGCTTGCTTCTTCTCGGCCAGCGCGGCCAGAGCGCGCGCGAAGCCCGAAACAGGCGATTGCATAACGAACAGCAGCTTCGAGAGCAGTTCTTCGCGGCTCGGGATGCTTGCCAGCGCTTGCACGCCAGCCTTGTCCATCACCTTGCCATCGAACGAACCAGCCTTGATGATCAACTTGTCATTGCTCTTGCTGAAGTCGTTGACGACCTTAGCAGCGGCAATTGCATCTTCCGAGATGCCGTAGATCAGCGGACCAGTCATCTGCTCTGCCAGCGGAGCAAACGGGGTACCTTCAACGGCGCGACGCGCCAGCGTGTTCTTCAACACGCGCAGGTACACCTGTTTCTCACGCGCTTGCGCGCGCAGCTTGGTCAGATCGCCAACCGCAATTCCACGATACTCAGCCAGCACAACGGTCTGGGCCTTCGCGACTTGCGCGGAAACCTCAGCGACGACGGCTTGCTTGTCTTCTCTATTAAGCGGCACGGTTAGCCTCCAGAAACGATACGTTGGGCGCGACCGGCATGGTCGAAACCTCACGTACCTCGTTCAACAACGGCGTCCGACCTCGTTAGGAGTATTTCCACCTCACGCCGCGAATCGCTTCGCGGCCTGCGGCTTCACCACTGCAAAACTTTTTCGGGTTCGCCATCTGCGTTGGCTTGAATTAAGGGATCACCCGACTGCTGCGCCCCACCAACGGTCTTTGATAACCGGTTGTCCGCCCTGCTGCACGAACAACCGCCCAAAGCCCATGTAGGCCGCTTCGCGAACGAAGCGGCCCGAATACTTACTGTGCTGCCAGCGTAGCCTGGTCGACACGCACGCCGACGCCCATCGTGCTCGACAGTGCGATCTTGCGCAGGTACACGCCCTTGCTCGTTGCCGGCTTGGCCTTTTGCAGCGCGTCGATCAGCGCCGACAGGTTCGAACGCAGCGCGGTCGGCTCGAACGATGCACGGCCGATGGTCGCGTGGATGATACCGGCCTTGTCGACACGGAATTGCACCTGACCAGCCTTCGCGTTCTTGACGGCGGTTGCGACGTCCGGCGTGACCGTACCGACCTTCGGGTTCGGCATCAGGCCGCGCGGGCCGAGGATCTGGCCGAGCGTACCGACGATACGCATCGTGTCCGGCGAAGCGATCACGATGTCGAAGTCCATCTGGCCAGCCTTGATCTGCTCTGCCAGGTCTTCCATACCGACGATTTCCGCGCCTGCTGCACGAGCCTGCTCGGCCTTCTCGCCTTGCGCGAACACGGCAACGCGAACCGACTTGCCCGTACCTGCCGGCAGAACGACCGAACCACGCACGACTTGGTCCGACTTCTTCGCATCGATGCCGAGCTGGACTGCGACGTCGATCGACTCGTCGAACTTCGCGCTCGCGCATTCCTTCACGAGGCTCAGTGCGTCTTCGATCGCGTACAGCTTCTGACGGTCGACCTTGGCGGCAAATGCCTGACGGCGCTTGGAGATCTTAGCCATTTACACGCCCTCCACAGTGATACCCATCGAGCGTGCGCTACCAGCGATGGTGCGAACGGCTGCGTCCAGATCAGCTGCCGTAAGGTCCGGCATCTTGGTCTTCGCGATTTCTTCGGCTTGAGCGCGCGTGATCGAACCGACCTTGTCGGTGTGCGGCTTGCTCGAACCCTTGTCCACCTTCGCCGCCTTCTTGATCAGGACGGTCGCCGGCGGCGTCTTCATCACGAACGTGAAGCTCTTGTCAGCGAATGCCGTGATGACCACCGGCACCGGCAGACCCGGCTCCATGCCTTGAGTCTGCGCGTTGAACGCCTTGCAGAACTCCATGATGTTCAGGCCGCGCTGGCCCAGTGCCGGACCGACCGGCGGCGACGGGTTGGCTTTACCTGCAGGGATCTGCAGCTTGATAAAGCCGATAATCTTCTTTGCCATTTGAAACCTCATTGGAACGCCGGGGAAGGCGTTCGGTGAGTGATAACGCGCTTTCGCCGCTGGCTACTGACGCTCCTCAACGGCCATGACGCGGGCCGTAAGCGCGAAGGTGGGCAGCCTAGGCTGCCCACCGAATCGGGATCAAACTTTTTCGACCTGACCGAACTCGAGTTCGACGGGGGTGGAGCGGCCAAAAATGGTGACCGACACACGCACGCGCGATTTCTCGTAGTTGACTTCTTCGACGGTGCCGTTGAAGTCCGTGAACGGGCCTTCCTTGACGCGCACCATCTCGCCGACTTCGAACAGGGTCTTCGGGCGCGGTTTTTCGACGCCTTCCTGCATCTGCGACATGATCTTCTCGACTTCCTTCGGGGAAATCGGGGTCGGGCGGTTACGCGCCCCACCGACGAAACCGGTGACCTTCGCGGTGTTCTTCACGAGGTGCCACGTTTCGTCCGTCATTTCCATTTCCACCAGCACGTAGCCGGGGAAGAAACGACGCTCGGTCACAGCCTTGTGACCGCCTTTGACTTCAACCACTTCTTCGGTCGGGACCAGGATCTGACCGAATTTGTCCTGCATGCCGGCACGCTCGATGCGCTCTTGAAGCGCACGTTGCACGCTCTTCTCCATACCGGAGTAGGCGTGCACGACGTACCAGCGTTTTCCGCTCGGGGATGCCGGAGTATCGCTCATATCATTTCCAACCCAGAATCGCCGAGAAAATCACCCATTCGATCGATTTGTCGCTCAACCAGAGGAAAATCGCCATCACGAGCACGAAACCGAACACGACGAGTGTGGTTTGCGTTGCTTCCTTGCGGGTGGGCCATACGACCTTCCGGACTTCCTTGTACGAATCCTTGGCAAACGCGATGAGACCCTTGCCAGGGGCGGACATGAGCCCGACGGCCACGCCGGCGATGATACCTACCGCCAACGCGGCACCGCGGACATACCACTGCTGATTGGCCAGCCAGAAGAAGCCCACGAATCCGGCCAATACCAGCAATACGCCCAGGGCCAGCATCAGCTTATCGCCGGAGGTATTTACAGTTTCGACGGATGGATTCGCCATAACACCTTAAAACAAATGCCACGTAGGACACGTGGCGATTTTTGGCAGGGGCAGAGGGAATCGAACCCCCAACCTTCGGTTTTGGAGACCGACGCTCTGCCAGTTGAGCTATACCCCTAAACCATGCTGGGGCTGGCTGCTGCCAGCCCCAAAACTGTCGATCAACGAATAACTGGCTTACTCGATGATCTTGGCGACGACGCCGGCGCCGACCGTACGGCCGCCTTCGCGGATGGCGAAGCGCAGACCTTCTTCCATCGCGATCGGAGCGATCAGCTTCACCGTGATCGACACGTTGTCGCCCGGCATCACCATTTCCTTGTCCTTCGGCAGCTCGATCGAGCCCGTCACGTCCGTCGTACGGAAGTAGAACTGCGGACGGTAGTTGTTGAAGAACGGCGTGTGACGGCCGCCTTCGTCCTTGCTCAGCACGTACACTTCAGCCGTGAAGTGCGTGTGCGGCGTGATCGAACCCGGCTTCGCCAGAACCTGGCCACGCTCCACGTCTTCACGCTTCGTGCCGCGCAGCAGGATACCGACGTTGTCGCCTGCTTGACCTTGGTCCAGCAGCTTGCGGAACATTTCAACGCCCGTGCAGGTCGTCTTCACCGTCGGCTTGATACCGACGATTTCGATTTCCTCGCCGACCTTCACGATGCCGCGCTCGACACGACCCGTCACCACCGTACCGCGGCCCGAGATCGAGAACACGTCTTCCACCGGCATCAGGAACGCGCCGTCAACCGCACGCTCCGGCGTCGGGATGTACGTGTCCAGTGCGTCTGCCAGGCTCATGATCGCCACTTCGCCCAGCTCGCCCGTGTCGCCTTCCAGCGCCAGCTTTGCCGAACCCTTCACGATCGGCGTGTCGTCGCCCGGGAAGTCGTACTTCGACAGGAGTTCGCGAACTTCCATCTCGACCAGCTCGAGCAGTTCCGCGTCGTCCACCATGTCGCACTTGTTCAGGAACACGATGATGTACGGAACGCCAACCTGACGTGCCAGCAGGATGTGCTCGCGCGTTTGCGGCATCGGGCCGTCTGCTGCCGAGCAAACCAGGATCGCGCCGTCCATCTGCGCTGCGCCCGTGATCATGTTCTTCACATAGTCAGCGTGGCCCGGGCAGTCGACGTGTGCGTAGTGGCGGTTAGCCGTTTCGTACTCGACGTGTGCCGTGTTGATCGTGATGCCGCGCGCCTTTTCTTCCGGTGCCGCGTCGATCTGGTCGTACGCCTTAGCTTCGCCGCCGAACTTCTTCGTCAGAACCGTCGTGATCGCTGCCGTCAGCGTCGTCTTGCCGTGGTCAACGTGACCAATCGTACCAACGTTCACGTGCGGCTTGGTCCGCTCAAACTTTTCCTTGGCCATTTTCAACTCCCAAAAGGAATTTCACAGGTTGCGCCGCGCGCAAACAAGACACTGACTTTTTACTGCTGGTGCCCATGGGCAGGATCGAACTGCCGACCTCTCCCTTACCAAGGGAGTGCTCTACCACTGAGCCACATGGGCGCTACGCTTCAATTTAGCGGTCTGGAGCGGGTGAAGGGAATCGAACCCTCGTCGTAAGCTTGGAAGGCTTCTGCTCTACCATTGAGCTACACCCGCACGGGCCACTAACGATTCCTTACCGCTCGCTCACTGCGCTGATATCTTGGTGGAGGAGGTTGGATTCGAACCAACGTAGGCGTAAGCCAACAGATTTACAGTCTGCCCCCTTTAGCCACTCGGGCACCCCTCCGTAGAGAACTGACGATTATGGGGGTGCATCGCACTCCTGTCAAGCACATCCGGAAGATTATTTTCATTCTCTTCCCGACTTCCGCTTCCCACCGATCCCCGCCCTCGCCCGGCTAAGGCAAGCGCGAGATGTTGCCGATCGGCGCCACATCTTCGTCAGACTCCGTCTTCAACGCCGATCTGCATCTGCGCTAAAAACGAAAGACCGCCATCATACGGCCTCTTTCGCGCAATGCCAAGCGGTAGGCACAAAATTTCGGCAAATTTCGTGCCGGGCCGACCTGGCGGGCTGGCGCCGGTGGTTCGAGAGAGGTTCGATGGCGATTCCTGCACGAATCGCCCGCCCGCCTCCGCATGTGCCCGCTTGCTCCGGAACCGCATTCCTTTGTGGTCGCAACGGGACATTCCACGGCTTCGGCAGACTCCTGGTGCCGCTCGATACTGATCAGGTGATCCAACAGCAGCGTGGCTCACCGCTGAACTGCGGAACACCGAGGCGCGCCCGGCGCTCGGAGCGGCTCAACGGTCGCGATCGAAGCCCCGGGGCGCTTTTGGGGGTTTGGATGGGCGTCGAGTGCGCGCGGCACAACTGATGGACGGAGTGGGATGGCCCAACGACGTCTCGCGGGATGTATCCGGCGGTTCTGCATGCCTCGATGTGATGATGGCCGCTACCTGGTGACGACGAGCTCCCTGTTCCGGCCGCTCCATCCCTTGTCGCCGCATCGAATATTCCGCTGGTCGGCGCCGCCGCGTATCGTCGTGCAAGTCGCCCAGCGTCGTCGTCGGAGCGCCTTACCGCAGAGACTCGTCAGCGTACACGCAACCCCGCAACCGCTCGTACAGTGCCCGACTCGTCCAGCTGGGCGCAAATGCCGGCGCTGGGTTCGGCGCCAGTACCCTCGGCCATGCCTCCCACTTCCGAAGACGTCGGAAAGCCGATATGTGGCGCCGGAGCATCGACATCCGACGAGCACTGCCCGGCAATGCTCGAGCTGACCCGGAATCACGACCGGAACACAGCACACCATTCCCCGCTGCGGGAGGCCCTCCGTTCGACGATCCGAATACGACACATACAAGCCTCGCTCCAGGCGTCGACGCAAACAGCACGCCCTTCACACCGATGGGAAAAGCGCGAGGCCACGCAGGCGATGCTGCCACGCTCATCGAGAAAATTTACGCATGACGGGACGGTCCGCAGCTGACCGTCGAGAAGAACCGCGCCGACCTCTGATCTTCTTTGGCCCGCGATACGCACACGGCGCGGCCGGTCCTTGACTGGGGGCACCTCCTGCCCCGATGATTCAGGCGTGGGTCACACGCCGATACGCCTATTTAGATGTGAAATGCGGCGAATAGACTAAAAGTGGCGCTTGATAGCGACATCGTTCGTCTCTTGACGCAGTTCAGTCGCGTGGTTTCATGGGGAACGAACGTTTACCGGGGGCGACAAGAGGGCTGGGAGCGCCGACATTCTGCCCGTTCTTGCCAACTACGCGCGGGGGACAGAGCGAGCGCGAGACACATCCCGCTGCCAGACGATAGCCATAGCGTACCGAGGTAGAAGATGGGCCAAATACACCGGTGATCGACGCGCGCCGATCGATTATCGGATGGATGAGGAGAGCTCGCAACATCTCGTTGGCGTCGGTTCCGCGCAAGGGCCGGGCGGTGATTGCCACGGAGAAGTGCCAAGGCGATTTCTCGTTGCGCATCTGATGACCACCCACGCAAACGAGAAGTAAGAGGACCGTGTGTGCAGCAACACCCATTGCTGGCGTGCAGGCACCCCGAGAGGCAAGGTGCATTTGCGCCAATTTCGTGGAGGTGATTCCGATTTGAGCCGACACCTTCGATCGACATCCAGCTCCTGCCACAACGGCGCTTCTCCGCATGTTTTTTTGGGCGCCGAAATGCAAAAACCCCCGCCTGATCGGGCGGGGGTTTCTGGCTAAGGGAGCCTGACGATTACCTACTTTCACACGGGAATCCGCACTATCATCGGCGTAGAGTCGTTTCACGGTCCTGTTCGGGATGGGAAGGGGTGGGACCGACTCGCTATGGTCATCAGGCAAAGAGGGTTGTTGCGTTGCTTCGCAGCGCAACCAATCTTGGAAGAAGCAGTAATT
>NZ_LOYP01000028.1:0-70500 GCF_001526365.1 Burkholderia sp. MSMB1835 | reverse complement strand
CCGTCGATCACCTTGTTGCCGTCCGAGTCCCACAGGTAGACGCCGTCGGCCTTGACGATCACGCGGCTGCCCGCGCGATTGAGCGTGCCCATGTCCGAGAACGGGTGGATGTGGTGCGCGGCGTCGAGCGCGCGAAAATCGGCGGTCGAGCGCGGCGAAAAAGCTTCGTTTCGATCGGTCATGTTTTCTCCGTCAAACAGCGCCGCACGCTCACACGTGCAGCAGCAGATGCCTGCGTTCCCACGAGCTGATCACGCGGAAGAACGCTTCGTATTCGGTTTCCTTCAACGCCAGGTAGGCCTTCACGAACTTGTCGCCGAGAATGCCGGCGAGCGGCTCGCACGCGGCCATCAGCGAAATGCCTTCCTCGAGATTGCGCGGCAGCTGGTACGGCAGGTCATAGCCGTCCGATGCGATCGGCTCGGTCGGCGCGAGCTGCTGCATCATGCCGAGATAGCCGGCGGCGAGCGTCGCCGCGAACGCGAGGTACGGGTTGCAGTCGACGCCCGGAATCCGGTTCTCGATGCGCCGCGCGACCGGCGTCGACTGCGGGATCCGGAACCCGACCGTACGGTTGTCGTAGCCCCACTGCACGTTGATCGGCGCGGCCATGAAGCGCGACAGGCGGCGGTACGAGTTGATGTACGGCGCGAAGATCGGCATCAGCGCCGGCGTGTACTTCTGCAGCCCCGCCAGATAGCTGTGGAACAGCGGCGACACGGCGCCGTTTTCGTCGGCGAACAGATTGCGCCCGCTGCGCAGATCCGCCAGGCTCTGATGAATGTGCATCGCGGAACCCGGCTCGTTTTCCATCGGCTTGGCCATGAACGTCGCGTACATGTTGTGACGCAGCGCGGCCTCGCGCACCGTGCGCTTGAACAGGAACACCTGGTCGGCCAGCGACAGCGCGTCGCCGTGCATGAAGTTGATCTCCATCTGCGCGGCGCCGACTTCGTGAATCAGCGTCTCGATATCGAGGCCCTGCATTTCGCAGTACTCGTAGATATCCTCGAACAGCGGATCGAACTCGTTGACGGCCTCGATCGAATACGACTGGCGGCCCGTTTCCGCCCGCCCCGTACGACCGACCGGCGGACGCAGCGGCAGGTCGGGATCGGCGTTCATGTCGACCAGATAGAACTCCAGCTCGGGCGCGACCACGGGCTTCCAGCCCTTCGCCTCGTACAGGTCGAGCACGCGCCGCAGCACGTAGCGCGGCGAGATCTCGACCGGCGAGCCGTCGAAATGCACGCAATCGTGGATCACCTGCGCGGTCGGATCGACCGCCCACGGGATCAGGCAGATCGTCGACGGATCGGGCACGCACACCATGTCGGGATCGGTCACGCCGGTCAGCGTGCCGTCCTCCGGATAGTCGCCGGTGACGGTCTGCACCATCACGGCCTGCGGCAGGCGCATCGATTCGCCGGATTCGAATTTGTTGCGCGGAATGATCTTGCCGCGCGCGATGCCGGCCATGTCGGGAATGATCGCCTCGACTTCGGTGATACGGTGCTGTCGCAGGAATTCGCTCAGTTCGGCTTGCATGATCGGCCTCGTTCAGTCGATGTCGGATGCGGCCGGCGTCGCGCCGCCGGCCGCATGAATACGGTGCGTCATGTGCGCGCGGCACGCCGCGCCGAATGCCGCGAAGATGTCGCGCGACAGCGACTGCTCCGCGTAGCGCCACTCGGGATGCCACTGCACGCCCAGCGCGAACGCGCGCGCGCCGCGCACGCTGACGGCCTCGACCAGTCCGTCGGGCGCGCTCGCCTCGATCGCGAGCCCCGCGCCCAGGCGCGCGATGCCCTGGTCGTGCAGCGAATTGACCGTCGCCTCGTGCGCGCCGCGCGCGATCCGCTGCAGCAGGCCGCCGGGGGCGAACTGCACGACGTGCGCGGGACCGTACTGCCGTTCGAGCGGATCGTCCGGCCGTTCGCGATGGTCGTCGAAGCCGGTCGTCGCATGCAGCCGCTGATGCAGCGTGCCGCCATACGCGACGTTCAGCTCCTGCATGCCGCGGCAGATCGCGAGCACGGGCACGCCCGCGTCGATCGCCGCGCGGATCAGCGGCAACGCGGTCGCATCGCGCGCCGGATCGTGCAGCGTGTCGGACGTGCTCGCGGCGCCGCCGTAATGATGCGGCTCGACGTTCGAATAGCTGCCGGTCAACAGCAGCCCGTCGACGGCCGCGACGATCGCGTCGGCCGGCTGCCGCGCGCCGAGCGCGGGCAGCACGAACGCCAGCGCGCCGGCGCCGTCGACGACGGCGGCGAGGTACTTCTCGCCCGCCGCATGGTTCGGATGCGCACCGCGCAGGATGCGGTCGGCGGTAACGGCTACGATCGGTCGCGCACGCATCGGCGTCTCTCCGGTGATGGCGCGCGACACGCTTGCGCGCACAACGATGCAGGTTCGCGGGTGCCCCGCACGCGCGCGCCATCGCGAAACGCAGGCGCATTCGCAAGCGCATACGCGAGCCTACCGCGCGGAAACTGCGGCAACAGGCGGTGCGGGCCGGGACGGAAGCGGAACGGGACGCTAGGGCAACAACGATGCGCTGCCGTCGCACTGCACCGCGCTGAACACGTGCGCGGTCACGAGATTGAAGCGGCGCGGGCCGCGATGGGAAATGGCGAAGAAGCGAGGCTCGCGTAACGGGGCGGCGCGCGTGCCGCGATCAGCATGCCGGTTCGGCCCGGCCTGAGGCGGCGCGCCCGCCGACGGACTTCGCGTCCGGCGTATCGAAGGGCTGGCGGCTTTCACGATCGTACTCGACTGACTGATGAAGGCAGGACACGTGTCGCAATGCCGCGTGGCGGCACGTGAGCAAGATGTCTTGCGCGCATTCCGGCGCAGTGCGGCCATCGTCGATGGCCTCGCCGCCGGTACGCGCGTGACGACTTCCTGACATTCAGCTTATATCACTTAAAAATTGCGTCAAATTTTCAGGTGCCGATGACGACATCGGTCAGACGAAAAAAACCGGCATCGACCGCGCGGATCGATGCCGTTTTGTGCATTGCACCGGCTTGCCTGCTACGTGTCGACGGGGCGGGACGCACTGTCGCGCCGCGCCGCCGCATGCAGGCGGCCCGTGCTCAACGATGTGCGAGGGCGGTTTCGACGAGCGTCTGCAGCAGCGGCACGATCCGCGCGGCACGCGCTTCGTCGTACGCGTACGGACGCGTCTCTTCCATGTAGGTGATCTGCGACAGTTCGAGCTGCACGGCCTCGACACCGGTATCGGGCACGCCATAGTGACGCGTGATGTAGCCGCCCTTGAAGCGCCCGTTCGCGACGGCCGTATAGCCGCCGTGCGCGAGCACGCGCGCGGCCAGCGCCTCCGCGAGGCCGGGCGCCGCGCTCGCGCCGCTCGACGTGCCGAAGTTGAAGTCCGGCAGGCGGCCGTCGAAGAAACGCGGCACGTGCGAGCGGATCGAATGCGCTTCCCACACGAGCACGCGGCCGTGTTCGCCCTTCAGGCGCGCGATCTCGCGTTGCAGCGCGTCGTGATACGGCAGCCAGTAGCGATCGCGGCGACGCATGATCTCGTCGTTGCCGGGCAGCGCGTTCGCCGGATACAGCGGCGCCTTGTCGAACGTATCGACCGGCACGAGCCCCGTCGTGTCCTGCCCCGGATACAGGTTCTCGTTGTCGGGCGGACGGTTCAGGTCGACGACGTAACGCGCATGCGACGGCACGAGGATCGATGCGCCGAGATCGGCCGCGAAGCCGTACAGCCGCTCGAGATGCCAGTCGCAATCGTCGACGAAACGCGCATCGGGCGTCATCGTCGCGGCGATGTCGTCGGGGATGTACGTGCCTGCGTGCGGAATCGAGATCAGCAGCGGCAGCGTGCCCTGCTTCAGCGTGAATACAGCCGGTTGTTCAGTCATGTCGCATCACCGTGTAAGAGTCTGCCGGCGCACGCATGCGGCGTGCGCCGGTTGCCGCGCATCAGCGCAGCAGTTGCGCCAGCGCGGCGCGGTAGTCGGCATACGCGGCGGCTTCGTCGCGATGGCGGCGGCCGCTCACGACGCGCTCGCCGCCCGTGTAGACGTCGAGCACCGGCGTCTCGCCGTGCTCGGCGAACACGACGCCCGACAGCCATGCCGCGCTGTCGTGCTCGGCGATCGCCGGATGATCGGGATCGAGCACGAGCCAGTCGGCGCGACAGCCTGCGCGCAGCGCACCGACGCGTCGCCCGCTCGCCTGCGCGCCGCCCGCGAGCGACGCATCGAACAGGCGATCGGCGACGTGCGCCTGCGACTCGCTCGCCAGCACGTTGCGCGCGCGGTGCACGAGCCGCTGCCCGTATTCGAGCAGGCGCAGCTCCGAGCGCCACTCGACCGACGCGTGGCTGTCCGAGCCGACGCCGATTACGCCGCCCTGCGCGAGATAGTCGACCGCCGGGAACACGCCGTCGCCGAGGTTCGCTTCGGTCGTCAGGCACAGGCCCGCGACCGCGCGACGCTTCGCGAGCGCCGCCGTCTCGGCCGCGTCGACGTGCGTCGCGTGCACGAGGCACCAGCGCGCATCGACGTCGAAGCGATCGAGCAGCCATTGTACGGGGCGTGCGCCGTAGGCGCGGACGCAGTCGTCGACTTCGGCCGTCTGCTCGGCGATGTGGATATGCACCGGCGCATCGTCGGGCAGCCCTTCGAGCAGCACGCGCAGCCCGTTCTCGGACACCGCGCGCAGCGAATGCGGCGCGACGCCGTAGCGCAGCCCGCCGTGTTCGGGCGCCGCGCGACGCATCGCGTCGAGCAGTTCGAGCACGCCGTCGGGCGTGTTGATGAAGCGGCGCTGGTCGTCGCGCGGCGGCTTGTTGCCGAAGCCGGCGAACTGGTACGACACGGGCAGCATCGTGATGCCGATGCCGGCCGCGCGCGCCGCATCGACCACGCGCGTGCCGAGTTCCGCGATCCGCGGATAGCGCGAGCCGTCCTGCGCATGATGCACGTAGTGGAATTCGCACACCGACGTGTAGCCGCACTTGAGCATCTCGACATACAGCCAGCGCGCAATCGCCGCGAGCGCGTCGGGCGTGATCTTCAGTGCGAAGCGGTACATCAGGTCGCGCCAGCTCCAGAAGCTGTCGGCGGGATTCGCGCGGTATTCGGTGAGCCCGGCCATCGCGCGCTGGAACGCGTGCGAATGCAGGTTCGGCATGCCGGGCAGCACCGGCCCGGCTGCGCGCGCGACACCTGCCGGCGCGTCGGCGTCGGGCGTCACGTCGGTCAGCGTGCCGGTTGCGTCCCAGCACAACAGCACGTTGCGGCGCCAGCCATCGGGCAGGTAGGCATGGTCCGCGAACAACAGGGTATCGGTCATGGCGAGTCCTCATCGACCGGCTCGAGCGCGTCAGCGTCTCGTCCGGCCCGGTGCCGCAGCCGGCAGGCGCGCGCGTCGCGCCCAGCGCCCGCCTCGCGGCGATCGACCGGAGGGCGCCGTGGTGCGCCGGGTCCGGTCCCATGCAAAACGTCGGCCGGACCGGGCCGTCACGACCCGGCCCGAGCCGTCGCGAAACTTATCCGTTCATCCGGCGAAACACGGTCGTGCCGCCGCGTACGACCTGCTCGCACAGCGGCCGGCCGATCCAGTACGCGAGCTCGGCCAGCGAACCGACCGACCAGACGGCGAAATCGGCCTGACGACCGACCTCGAGCGCGCCGTGGCGATCCGCGCGGCCCAGCGCCGCGGCCGCGTGGCGCGTGACGCCCTGCAGCACCTCGGGCACCGTCATGCGGAACAGCGTGCAGCCCATGTTCAGCGTCAGCAGCAGCGATTCGAGCGGCGACGTGCCGGGGTTGTGGTCGGTCGCCAGTGCGATCGGCACGCCGTGCTTGCGCAGCAGCTCGAGCGGCGGCAGTTGCGTTTCGCGGATGAAGTAGTACGCGCCGGGCAGCAGCACGGCGACCGTGCCGGCCGCCTTCATCGCCTCGACACCGGCTTCGTCGAGAAATTCGAGGTGGTCGGCGGACAGCGCGCGGTAACGCGCGGCGAGCGCCGTCCCGCCCGCATTCGACAGTTGCTCCGCATGCAGCTTCACCGGCAGCCCGCGCCGGGTCGCGGTGTCGAACACGCGCTCGGTCTGCGCGAGCGAAAAACCGATGCGCTCGCAGAACACGTCGACCGCGTCGACGAGCCCTTCGTCGGCCAGCGTCGGCAGCATCCGGTCGCATACTTCGTCGATGTACGCGTCCGCGCGCCCCGCATATTCGGGCGGCAGCGCATGCGCGCCGAGAAAGGTCGTGTAGACCGTGACCGGGAAGCGCTCGCCGAGCTGGCGCGCGACGCGCAGCATCTTGCGCTCGCTCGCGAGGTCGAGCCCGTAGCCCGACTTGATCTCGATCGCGGTCACGCCTTCGGCGAGCAGCGGCTGCAGGCGCGCGGCGGCCTGCACGAACAGCGTCGTCTCGTCGGCCGCGCGCGTCGCGCGCACCGTCGATACGATTCCGCCGCCCTGCCGGGCGATTTCCTCGTAGCTGACGCCGGCGAGGCGCTGCGCGAACTCGTCCGCACGCGTGCCGCCATACACGAGGTGCGTATGGCAGTCGACGAGGCCCGGCGTCACCCACGCGCCGTGCAAGTCCTCGCGCCGCCAATGCGCATAGCCGTGCGGCAGCGCGGACAACGCGCCGAGCCACGCGATCGCGCCGGTTTCGTCGACGGCGATCGCCGCGTCGTCGATCGTCTCGTCGGGATGGCCATGCGGACACAGCCTCAGGTGATGCCAGACAGTCGGTTTCATGCGTTCAGTCTCGTTCGCCGACGGTGAGCGAGACGGCGAGCAGCGCGCCGCTTCCGCTCACGACGACGTCAAACGCACGCCGCGGCCCGTCGAGCCGCAACGTGTCCATTTCCTGCAGTGCGTGGTGCGCGCCGTCGATCTCGACGCCGACCGCACCCGTCGCGCAGAACAGCAGGACGGTATCGGCGCGCTCGATGCGGTGCATGCCCTCGGGCCACACGTCGACCGACCCGCGCGCGGCCGAACGGCGCGTCATCAGGTTGAAGTCGCGCGTCGCGCCGTCGTGCAGCGTCGCGTCGATCGCCGTCTCGCCCGCGAAATCCGCGCGGGCGAGCGGTGCGTCGAGCACGTGCCGCGTGCCGCCCGCTTCGGCGAGCGTCATGCCCGCGCCGGACAGCAGCACGAGCGTGCGGTCGACGCCGTCGAAACGCGAGAACGGCCCGGCCGTGCCGACGTCCGCGACGCTCACGCGCCATGCGAACGCGTCGAGCGCAGCACCCGGCGGGAACGCGCCGATCTCGCGCGTCACGCCGCCGCCGTTCTTCCACGGCGACGCAACGAGATCCGCCGCGCGGATCAGCGCGGCGGCCAGCGTTGCGTGCAGCGGCGCATGGTCGAGCGCCGTCATGCTCAGCGGCCGAGCATCGGCAGCTTCAGGCCGGCTTCGCGAGCCGTCTGCTGCGCGAGTTCGTAGCCGGCATCCGCATGGCGCATCACGCCCGTCGCCGGGTCGTTCAGCAGCACGCGACCGAGACGCTCGTGCGCGTCGGCGGTCCCGTCGGCGACGATCACGACGCCCGAGTGCTGCGAGAAGCCCATGCCGACGCCGCCGCCATGGTGCAGCGACACCCACGACGCGCCGCCTGCCGTGTTCAGCAGCGCGTTGAGCAGCGGCCAGTCGCTGACGGCGTCCGAACCGTCCTTCATCGATTCCGTCTCGCGGTTCGGGCTCGCGACCGAACCGGTGTCGAGGTGGTCGCGGCCGATCACGATCGGGGCCTTCAGTTCGCCGTTCTTCACCATCTCGTTGAACGCCTGGCCGAGGCGATAGCGATCCTTCACGCCAACCCAGCAGATCCGTGCCGGCAGGCCCTGGAACGCGATGCGCTCGCGCGCCATGTCGAGCCAGTTGTGCAGGTGCGGATCGTCGGGGATCAGCTCCTTCACCTTCTGGTCGGTCTTGTAGATGTCTTCCGGATCGCCCGACAGCGCGACCCAGCGGAACGGGCCCTTGCCTTCGCAGAACAGCGGGCGGATGTACGCCGGCACGAAGCCCGGGAAGTCGAACGCGTTCTCGACGCCCATTTCCAGCGCCATCTGGCGGATGTTGTTGCCGTAGTCGAGCGTCGCCGCGCCGCGTTCCTGCAGCGCCAGCATCGCGCGGACCTGGACGGCCATCGACTGCTTCGCGACCTTCACGATACTCTGCGGATCGACCTTCTGCGCTTCGCGCCATTGCGCGACGGTCCAGCCTTGCGGCAGGTAGCCGTTGATCGGGTCGTGCGCGCTCGTCTGGTCGGTCACGCAGTCCGGCGTGATGCCGCGCGTGACGAGTTCCGCGAACACGTCGGCTGCGTTGCCGAGCAGGCCGACCGACACCGGCTTGCCGGTGCGCTTCGCTTCGTCGATCATGCCGAGCGCTTCGTCGAGCGTCGTCGCCTTCTTGTCGACGTAGCGCGTCTTCAGGCGGAAGTCGATACGCGTCTCGTCGCACTCGACCGCGATCATCGAGAAGCCGGCCATCGTCGCGGCGAGCGGTTGCGCGCCGCCCATCCCGCCCAGGCCGCCCGTCAGGATCCAGCGGCCCGACGGATCGCCGTTGAAGTGCTGGTTCGCGACCGAGAAGAACGTTTCGTAGGTGCCCTGCACGATGCCCTGGCTGCCGATGTAGATCCAGCTGCCGGCCGTCATCTGGCCGTACATCATCAGGCCCTTGCGATCGAGCTCGTGGAAGTGGTCCCAGTTCGCCCAGTGCGGCACCAGGTTCGAGTTCGCGAGCAGCACGCGCGGCGCATCCTTGTGCGTGCGGAACACGCCGACCGGCTTGCCCGACTGGATCAGCAGCGTTTCGTTCTCCTCGAGGTCCTTCAGCGACGCGAGGATCTGGTCGTAGCATTCCCAGTTGCGCGCCGCGCGGCCGATGCCGCCGTACACGACGAGCGCGTGCGGGTGCTCGGCGACTTCCGGATCGAGGTTGTTCTGGATCATCCGGTAGGCCGCTTCGGCCAGCCAGGTCTTGCAGGTTTTCTCGCTGCCGCGCGGCGCGCGGATCGTGCGCGTCGGATCGAGGCGGGGATCGATGTGTTTCGGATGGTTCATGACGACTGCTCCCGAAGGAAAATGAATATCAACAAGGAATCAGAAATGCCCGGTGAAGCGATAACGGCTGCCGGGATGCCACAGATTCGCCACCGAGGCGACGACGCCCTGCGACCAGGTGCGCCGATGTAAAACCAGACACGGCTCGACGTCGTCCATCCGCAGCTGCTCGCGCCGCTCCGGCGCCGGGGCCGCCGCTTCGATCCGGTACTCGACGCGCTGCAGCGGCGCCGCGCGCATCAGGTACAGGTTCGGCGTCGTGTTCGTGAAATCCTGCGCGGCGTAATCCGGCGCGACCGCCGGATTCACCCATCGTTCTTCGAGCTGCACCGGCTCGCCGTTCTCGAAGTGCAGCACCTGCGAATGAAACAGCTTCGTGCGCACGGCCACCTGCATCTCGTCGGCGAGCGCCTCGTCGGCGCGGATCGTGTCGAGCCCGAGCACGCTCGCGCGATACGCATGCCCGCGCGCGCCGACTTCCTCGGAGATGCTGCGGATCGCCACCAGCGTCGACTCGTACTTCGGCCGCGCGACGTAGGTGCCCGCGCCCTTCATCCGCGTGAGCACCTGCTCGGCCGTCAACTCGCGCAGCGCGCGGTTGACGGTCATGCGCGCCACCTTGAACTCGCGCGCCAGTTCGTTCTCGGACGGCACCTGGTCGCCCTCCTCCCACTCGCCGGCGTGGATGCGGGCCAGGATGAAGTCCTTGATCTCCTGGTAGACCGGCGCGCTCATCGGCTTACTGTTCCGATGCGAACGAGAACGGTGCGACCTTCGCGAACGCGCGCTCGCCGACGAGCTTCGCGATCACCGCGATGTCCGGCGCGAAGTAGTGGTCGAGTTCGTAGTGCGCGACCTGGGCGCGGATCGTCTCCATCACCGGCGCGAGCTTCGGGCTCGTGTGGTACGGCGCGCGCAAGTCGACGCCCTGGGCAGCGGCCAGCAGTTCGATTGCGAGGATGTGCTTCGTGTTGTCCGCGATGTCGGCGAGCTTGCGCGCGGCGAACGTCGCCATCGACACGTGGTCTTCCTGGTTCGCGGAAGTCGGCAGCGAGTCGACCGACGCCGGGTGCGCGAGCGTCTTGTTTTCCGACGCGAGGGCGGCCGCCGTCACGTGCGCGATCATGAAGCCGGAGTTCACGCCGCCGTCCTTCACGAGGAACGGGGGCAGGCCCGACAGCGTCGCATCGATCAGCAGCGCGATGCGGCGCTCGGCCAGCGCGCCGATTTCCGCCGCGGCGAGCGCGAGGTTGTCGGCCGCGAACGCGACGGGCTCGGCGTGGAAGTTGCCGCCCGACAGCACTTCGCCGGTATCCGGGAAGATCAGCGGGTTGTCCGACACGGCGTTCGCTTCGACCAGCAGCACGTCGGCCGCATGGCGCATCTGGTCCAGGCACGCGCCCATCACCTGCGGCTGGCAGCGCAGGCTGTACGGATCCTGCACCTTGTCGCAGTCGCGGTGCGACTGGTTGATCGGCGAGCCTTCGAGCAGCTCGCGGTACGACGCGGCCGCGTCGATCTGGCCTTGATGGCCGCGCAGTTCGTGGATGCGCGCGTCGAACGGCTTCACCGAGCCGGCTGCCGCGTCGACCGACAGCGCGCCCGCGACGAGCGCGGTGCGGTACAGGTCCTCGATCGCGAACATGTTGTCGAGCGCGAGCGCCGTCGACGCCTGCGTGCCGTTCAGGAGCGCCAGGCCTTCCTTCGCCTGCAGCGTCAGCGGCGCGAGGCCCGCGACGCGCAAGCCGTCGAGCGCGCTCGCCCGCTCGCCGCGGATGAACACTTCGCCGACGCCGAGCAGCACGGCCGACATGTGCGCGAGCGGCGCGAGGTCGCCCGATGCGCCGACCGAGCCCTTCACCGGAATCAGCGGCAGCACGTCGGCGTTGAACAGCGTGATCAGCGCATCCATCACTTCACGGCGGATGCCCGAGTGGCCGCGGCCGAGGCTCGACAGCTTCAGCGCCATCAGCAGGCGCACCGACGAGCGCGCCATCGGCTCGCCGACGCCCACCGCATGCGACAGCACCAGGTTCTTCTGCAGCAGTTCGAGCTGGTCGTGCGGGATGTGGGTGCTCGCCAGGCGGCCGAAGCCCGTGTTGATGCCGTAGGCCGGCTCGCCCTTCGCCGCGATGTCGGCGACGGCCTTCGCGCCCGCGTCGATCTTCGCGAAGCTCGCCGGGTCGAGCTTCAGTTGCACGGATTCGCGAGCGATCCGGCGCAGTTGCGGGAGGGTCAGGTGGCCGGGGGTCAACGTAATCATGTGAGCAATCCTGTCTAGACAAGTTCGGAATGGATTGAAGTGTAGCCACGTCAACTTGTCTAGACAACCGGTTTTTCGCCGATTTCGACTCGGGAGTTTCCCTGATGCCCCGCAGCCCCGCCGGACTGGCCCGCCAGGACCGGGCATTAACATATGTTGCAATTATTTTGTCTTTGGAAACATACGAATCACCATTCGCTCCGGAGACCGCCATGCCATTCCCGTCACGATTCGCCGCCCGCGTCGGCCGCTCCCTGCTCGTCGCCGCGTGCGCGCTCGCGTGCGGCGCGCCCTTCGCCGCCGAGCCGTCGTCCGGCACGCTCGAGAAAGTCCGGCAGGCCAACCTGATTTCGATCGGCCATCGCGAAACGTCGGTGCCGTTCTCGTATGTCGATGCGGGCGGCAAGGTCGTCGGCTTCTCGCAGGACCTGTGCGACCGCGTGATCGCCGCGGTGAAGGCGCGCACCGGCAAGCCCGACCTGCAGGTGCGCTTCATTCCGGTCACGTCGCAGAACCGCATTCCGCTCGTGCAGAACGGCACCGTCGATCTCGAATGCGGCGTGACGACCAATCTCGCCGCGCGCCATGCGCAGGTCGCGTTCTCGACCACTTTCTTCGTCGCGACGACGCGCCTGCTCACGCGCACGAACTCGGGCATCCGCGACTTCCCCGATCTCGCCGGCAAGACGGTCGTGACGAACCAGGGCACGACGTCCGAACGCCTGCTGCGCAAGATGAACGAGGAAAAGAAGATGAACATGCAGATCATCAGCGCAAAGGACTACGGCGAAGGACGCCTCACGCTCGAATCGGGCCGCGCGGCCGCGTACATGATGGACGACGTGCTGCTCGCGGGCGTGCGCCAGCTCGCCGCGAAGCCGGCCGACTGGCAGATCGTCGGCACGCCGCAATCGTCGGAAGCCTACGGGTTCATGCTGCGCAAGGACGATCCGCAGTTCAAGGCGCTCGTCGACGGCGTGCTCGTGCAGTTGATGAAAAGCGGCGAGATCAACGCGCTGTACGACAAATGGTTCATGAAGCCGGTGCCGCCGAAGGGGCTGGCGTTCGACTTCCCGATGAGCGACGCGATCAAGGCGCGCTATGCGGCGCCGAACGACGCGCCGCTCGAGTAAGCGCCGCGCGTCGGCACCGGCTTACGCGCGCGTCCACGCGACGCACGCCGCGTAGCCGGGCGCCGCGTCGAGCCACGCCGCGTCGAACGCCGCGACGCCGGCGGCGGGCGCGGCCGGCTCGACGATCGTCGTCGCAGGCGTCGTGGCGTCGCGCGGCGGCACGACCGCGAACGCGCGCAGCCCGCCGACGAGGCCGGTGCCGAGCGCCTTGAGCAGCGCCTCCTTCGCGGACCACACGCGCATGAATTCGCGCTCGCGCGCGCCGGGCGGCAGGCCGTCGAGATACGCGACCTCCGCGGGGGCGCACACTTCGCGCGTCAGCGCGCGCCAGTCGGCCGCGCGGTTGCAGCCCTCGATATCGACGCCGACGCGGCCCGCCGGCGCCCACGCGATCAGCGCATGATCGCCTGCGTGCGACACGTTGAAATCGAGCGCCGCGCGATGCATGGGGTCCAGCGACGGCCGCCCCGATGCGTCGACGACGATCTCGACCGCGTGCGCGGCGATGCCGAGCGCCGCGCCGAGCACGTCGCGCAACGCGGCGCGCGTCGCCGCACTGCGCACCGCATCCTCGTGCCGCAGGAAGCGCGCGGCGCGTGCGCGCTCGCCGTCGCTCAGCGCCGCATACGCGGGCGACGCGAGCGGCACGCGCCAGTCGAAATCGACGCGCGCGATCCGCACGCCGGCGCGCGTCGCGGCGGGCGGCACGTCGAGCGCATGCACGCGCCACGCGCGCGGCGTTGCAACGGGAGAAGCGGAATCGGACGGAATGGGCATCGGTGCGCGGCAGACAGCTGTGCCGTTAAACGAAACGCCCGATGTTAATCGATCGCGCCGACCTGCGGCCGCTGCCGCCGGATCGAAAAGCAAACGGGGACAGCGCGTTGCGTTCGTCGTATACGCCGCGTCATCCGTTCGCGGCCCTGCCCTGCGCGCCGCTCCCCGTCAGCCGTCCGCGCGACGCCGGGTGCAGCGCATGCACGGCGCCCGGCGCATCGGCCGGCAGCACGCCGTGTTGCAGCCAGTACGACGCGACGGGCCACAGCGTGTCGGTGAAGCGGCTGTGGAAAAACGCGAAATGGCCGATCGCCTCGACGCCGACGTCGGCCGGCGCGATCCGCAGATGCGTGACGTTGCTGCCCGTGTAATAGCCGACCAGCCGCTCGATCGCGTCGACCGTGCCGAACGCGTCGTCGTCGAGGCCGATCGCGAGCATCGGCGCCGACAGCCCCGCGAAGCGCGCCGGTAACGCGGCGCGACTCGCTGCGCCGTCGTCGAGCACGCTGCCGATGTAACCATCCTCGAAGCGCGGCCGCGAACGCGCCCACGACAGCGCGACCCCGCGCGGCGTGTCCTCCATCCAGCCGAGCCGCTTCGCGGGCACGTAGCCGAACACGGCCGCGAGCGCGGGCATCGCGACATGCCACTTCCACCACATGCGGCGCCGCTCGGCGGGCAGGTAATCGCGCCAGTACGCATACTGCGCGCCGACGGTCACCACATGCCGCACGTGCACGTTCGATGCCGCGAGGCCGAGCACGCAGCCGCCGATGCTGTGCGCGACCACATCGAGCGGCTGGCCCGCAAACGCGTCGCGCGCGTAATGCAGCGCGGCCTCGCAATCGAGCCGCCCCCAGTCGAGCCAGGTCGCGCGCAGCTTCGCGAGCTGCGCCGGGCGCGACCCGCCGATGCCGCGATAGTCGTAGACGAGCACGTCGCGCCCCTGCGCGAACAGCCAGGCCGCGAAACGAAAGTAGTAGTCGCAGCGCACCGACGTCGCGCAATTGACGACCGTCACGGGCCGCACGCCGCCGCCGCGATGGCGCCAGACATGGCCGCGCAACAGGTAGCCGTCGGCCGCGCGCAGCGTCACGGGCTCGGGCGGCAATGCGCCTGCCGCGCGAGTGCCTGGCGCCGCGCCGCTTTCCTCGTTCGAAATCGTCATCGTGTCTCCTGTCGGTCCGAGTGGGCGCTTGAGCGCTTACCTGGACCCCATGCATCGCGATCGCCCCAGTTGGCGCTGCCGCGCTTACCGGGTTCTCGTACAGGGCGGTCGCCCTCGTTAGCGTTTCGGCGCTTACTGGAATCCCATGCTTCCGGGTCGGTCCGGGTCGCCGCCTCGGCGCTTGCTCGGTCCCGCTTCCGCGATCGACCCGCCTCCATTGAACTTGACGCGTGCCGCGTTCTCAACCAATCTTGCTGCTCCGTTCGCATGAGCCACACGCATGTCAACGCCACTCGTCCGTCTCCCGTCGCTCGATCTCGTCCGCGGTTTCGTCGCCGTCGGCCGCCGCATGAGCATCACGCTCGCCGCGCAGGACCTGTGCGTCACGCAGTCGGCGGTCAGCCGTCAGGTCCATGCGCTCGAAGCGCATCTCGGCGTGACCTTGCTGCAGCGTGGCTACCGGAAGATCGCGTTCACGCCGGAAGGCGAGCGGCTGTTCCACGTCGCCGATGCGGCGCTGCACAGCCTGCAGGACACCGTCGCGTCGCTCGCCGCCGCGCGCGAGCGCCAGCCCGTGACGATCACCGCCAGCATCGGCGTGACCGCGCTCTGGCTGCTGCCGCGGCTCGGACGGTTGCAGGCGCGGCTGCCCGCGATCGACCTACGCGTCGCCGCGAACGACAAGGTACTCGATTTGCGCGCCGAAGGCATCGACCTCGGCATCCGCTACTGCCCGCGCGACCGTGCGCCGGCCGGTGCGCTGCGTCTGTTCGACGAGATCGTCGTGCCGGTCGCGCATCCCGCGCTCGCCGCGCGGCCGGTCGCGAGCGCGGCGGCGATCGCCGATCACGTGCTGCTCGAATTCGACGGGCCGCCGCAGCCGCAACTGCAGTGGCACGCGCACCTGCACGCGGCGGGGCTCGGCGACGCGCGCCCGAAAGGCGTGTTGCGCTTCAACCAGTACGACCAGGTGATCCAGGCCGCGATCGCGGGCCAGGGCATCGCGCTCGGCCGGCTCGCGCTCGTCGCGCCGATGCTCGCCGACGGCCGGCTCGCGGTGCTCGGGCCGCACACGCAGACGCGATCGGAAACGTACGGCTACTGGCTGTTCCAGCACGATCCGGCCCCGCGCCGCGAAGTCGCCGACGTGCGCGACTGGATACTCGCCGAAGCGGCCGAATGCGACGCGGCGATGCACGCGCACGATACGACGTCGGCCTGAGCCGGCGATGCGGATGCGCGCGAGCGCAGACGACGGCCGCCCGCTTCGCATTCCCGTTGCGCATGTCAACCTGACCGAATGATCGCTTGAGCGACAGCCGCCCCGCTCGTCTAATCGGGATCGAGCGCGGCCGTTTCGCCGCGCGCCTTCATCCGGAGACACGCATGACCCCGATCGAGCAGGAAGTCCGGCGCCGCTGGCTGCCCGTGCTGGCAGGCGGTCTGATCATGGGCGCCGCGCTCGGCATCCGCCACGTGCAGGGCCTGTTCCTCGCGCCCGTCTCGCTCGACCACGGCTGGTCGCGCGAAGCGTTCGGGCTCGCGCTGGCGCTGCAGAACCTGATCTGGGGCGTCGCGCAGCCGTTTACCGGGATGGTGGCCGACCGCTTCGGCTCGGTGCGCGTGATCGTCGCCGGCATGCTGCTGTACGCGGCCGGGCTCGTCACGATGGCGCACGCTGCGTCGACCGGCCTGTTCACGGTCGGCGCCGGGCTCGTGATCGGCGTCGCGCTGTCGGGCTCGGCGTTCGCGTCGATCTACGGCGCGCTGAGCCGCCTGTTCCCGCCCGACCGGCGCGGTTGGGCGCTCGGTATCGCCGGCGCGATCGGCGGGCTCGGCCAGTTCTGCATGGTGCCCGTCGCGCAGGAACTGATCGGCGGCATCGGCTGGCGGCACGCGTTCGTCGCGCTGGCGCTCCTCGCCGCGCTGCTCGCACCGCTCGCCGTGCTGCTGCGCGACCGGCCCGCGCAGGCGGCCGGCGCCGCAGCCGGCCCCGACCAGTCGATCAGCGAAGCCGTGCGCGAGGCGTTCGCGCATCGCGGCTTCTGGCTGCTGAACGCGGGCTTCTTCGCATGCGGCTTCCAGCTCGCGTTCATCGCGACGCACTTGCCCGCCTACCTGCTCGACCACGGACTGCCCGCGCGCCACGCAAGCGTCGCGCTCGCGCTGATCGCGCTGACCAACGTGGCCGGCACCTACGCGTGCGGGCATCTGGGCGGACTGCTGCGGCGCAAGTACGTGCTGTCGGTGCTGTACCTCGTGCGTGCATTCGCGATGGCCGCGTTCGTCGCCGCGCCGCTGTCGCCCGCGAGCGTCTACGGGTTCGCGGCCGTGATGGGGTTCACGTGGCTCGGCACGGTGCCGCTGACGAACGGCATGATCTCGCAGGTGTTCGGCGTGCGCTACATCGCGACGCTGTTCGGCTTCGTGTTCTTCGGGCACCAGCTCGGCAGCTTCTTCGGCGTGTGGCTCGGTGCGATCGTGTACGACGCGACGCATTCGTACCTGCCGCTGTGGATCGGCTCGATCGCGCTCGGCGTGCTCGCGGCGTTGCTGCACCTGCCGATCGACGACGCGCGCGTCGCGCGCCCGGCATCGGGCCGCGCGGCGTGGGCATGATCCGCGCGGCACTGGCGGCCGGCACGCTCGCGTTCGTCGCGTGGTGCGGCGCGGCCTACTTCGATGCGGGCGTCGCGTACGCGCTGCTCGAGCACGTCGCGTTCTGCAATTGAGGCGGCAAACCGGAGCGGACGGTCAACGGCGCTTCGGCAACGCCGCCAGCGCATCGAGCGCCCGGGCGCGCGCGGCCGCGTGCTCGACGAGCGGCGCCGGGTAGTCGACGCCGAGCCGTACGCCGGCCGCGTCGAGCGCCAGCGGCGACGCTTCCCAGGGCGCATGGATCGACGCATCGTCGAGGCCGGCAAGCTCGGGCACCCAGCGCCGCACGTACGCGCCGTCCGGGTCGAACTTCCGCCCCTGCGCGACCGGATTGAAGATGCGGAAATACGGCGCGGCATCGGCGCCGCAGCCGGCTACCCATTGCCAGCTCGCCGCATTGTTCGCGGGATCGGCGTCGACCAGCGTGTCGCGGAACCATGCTTCGCCCGCGCGCCAGTCGATCAGCAGATGCTTGATCAGGAACGACGCGACGACCATCCGTACGCGGTTGTGCATCCAGCCGGTCGTCCACAGCTCGCGCAGGCCCGCATCGACGAGCGGGTAGCCGGTCCGCCCGCGTTGCCATGCACGTAACGCCGCAGGATCGGCGCGCCACGGCATCGCATCGAATTGCGCGCGGAAGTTGTCGGTCGCGAGCGCCGGGAAGTGATACAGCAGCATGTAACTGAATTCGCGCCAGCCGAGCTCGCTCAGGAATTTGTCGGCGTGCGCCGCATACGCCGCGCCGCCCGCACTCGCGGCGCTTTGCACCGCATGCCACACCTGCCGCGGCGACACGTTGCCGAAGCGCAGGAACGGCGACAGCCGGCTCGTCGCCGGGAGATCGGGCCGGTCGCGCGCGTCCGCATAGCCGGCGAGCGCGGTCGTCACGAACGTGTCGAGTTGCGCGTGCGCGCCGGCCTCGTCGGGCGCCGGCCACGCATCGCGCAGGCCACCGGCCCAGTCCGGCGCATGCGGACGCAACGCGAGTGCGTCGAGCGCCAGCGCGCGATCGCGCAGGGCCTTCGGCCACGGATGAAACGCGATCCGCCCGGGTGCCGGCAGCGGCGCGGCGACCGTGCGATCGCGCCGCGCCGCGCGCCAGTACGCGGTGAACACCTTATACGGGCCGCCGCTGCCCGTCAGCACCTCCCACGGCTCGTTCAGCAGGCTGCCGTTGCTGCTCTCCACCGTCACGCCGTGCGCCTTGAGCGACGCCTTCAGCGCCGCGTCGGCGTCACGCTGCGGCTGCGCATAGCGGCGGTTCCAGTACACGGCCGCCGCGCCCGTGTCGGCGACGACGCGCTCGATCTCGCGCGGCGCGTCGCCGCGCAACAACAGCACGCGCCCGCCCTGCCGCGCGAGCGCGGCGTCCAGCCCTGCCAGCGACCCGTGCAGCCACCAGCGCGCCGCACCGCCGAGCGCAGGCCCGGCGCCGGCTCCCGTGTCGTCGACGAAAACGCAGACGAGCGGCCGGCCGGATGCGACCGCACGCGTCAGCGCGGGCTGATCGGTCACGCGCAGATCGTCGCGGAACCAGACGATCGCGGGGGCAACGGACGACTGGGTGGACACGGGCAGGCACCTCGATGGCGAAAGCAAAAAGAGACGCGTATTGTCGCGGCTGCGCCGCACGGTGTCGACGCCGGCCGTCACCGCCGGCGCGTCACGCCGACACCGCGTGCGGCCGCACGATCGGCTTCGATTCGATGGAAGTCGCACTGCCGGAAGGCGGCACGCACGGCATGTTTCCGCGGCTGGGGTGCGTCGAGCGGTTTCTTGCACACCGCGCATCCGCACGGCTGGTGCAACGCCGAACGCATCGCATCGCGCTGCGGCCGCCCGACGGACCGACCGTACCGCCGGTGCGACCGACCGAGCGGGTCGTCACGACGGGTCGCGTCAATCGAGCCGGAACGCGGCCTCGAAGCGCTCGGCGAACGCATCGAACTCGGCTTCCGGCAGATGGTTGATGCCGCCCGCGCGCTTGCGCCCGCCGCCGGTCGAGAAGCCGCGGCAGAACTCGTCCGCGCCGATCGGCCGGCCGTCGGGCACGCGTACGCTGACGACGAGGCCGCCGTCCGCGCGCGGCGACAGCACCGCGAGCGCCGCATGCGGCGCATTGCGCATCCGCTCGTTCGCGAGCATGCCGGTCGCGCGCCGCGCCCACGGGAGATCGGGCATCCGCACGAGCGTCGCGCCCGGCACCTCGCGCACCGGCGCGAGCGCGCATGCACGCGCCATGTCGTCGCGGTAACCGTCGCGCAGCGCGGCGAACACGGCCGTCTCGCGCACGAAATCGAGCGGATCGATGCACGGCAGCATCGCGTCCGCGAGCGCCGCCGGATCGAAATGCAGATCGCCGACGCACTCGCCGTATGCGTTGTAGTTCAGATAGCGGCCGAGCTCCGCGAGCACGCAACGCTCGGCTTCGTCGACGCCGTGCTCGCGCGCCAGCGCATCGCCGAGCGCCGGCAGTTCGTCGCCGAATGCCGCGACGATCGCCCAGCGCGCGTACCGGCCGCCGAGATGGCGGTTCACGATCGCGCTGGTGCAGACGTCGGCGGCCGTGTCGATATGCGCGTCGAAGCGCGGGTGGTCCGGCAGTTCGCCTGCAAAGTGATGATCGAAGTAACGGACCGTCGCGCCGTCGCGCAGCAGCCGCGCGCACGCGTCGCGGTTCTGGTCGTGCGACACGTCGAGCACGGTGACGAGGTCGCCTGCGCCCGCGTCGATACGCTCGAGCAGCCTGATGTCGCGCTTCACGCCGGTCACGAGCGTGCCCTGCACGCGTTGCGCGAGCCGCAACTGCTGAAGCGCGCACAGGCCGTCCGCGTCGCCGTTGAACGCGAACACATGCCGCGCGTACTGGTTGTCCTGCATGATCCGTTGCTCCGTCGTCAAGGCATGAAATCGCCGCGGTTCGCGGCGAGCGTCGCGCCCGTCGCCGGGTGCGCACGCGAGGTATTTTGCCGCAACCGCGAGCGCATCCGTCGATGGAACGTAGCCGCCCTCCGCTGCAAACGGCGCGCGCGTCGCCTGCGCGTCGTTGAACGCGATCGCGCCGAGCTTCTGCCCTTCTTCATATGCGGTACGCCCCCCGAAGGCGCCGCTCGTCGCGACGGCAACTGGCTTGATGTCATACGTCATCAGACATTACGAGCAAAACATCCCTTGTCGACAACTTCGTCGTTATCGGGAGGATTTCCGGGTAAACCCGCGACGCCATCCCCGATACTCCGGCGTACCATGTCATACGACGACGTACTACACAAGCCACCACCCAGACGCCGACACGGAGCTGCCGCCCCGTCGGCCGCCCGACCGGAGACACCGTTGAACCCGCCCTCGTCCGCCCTGCCCGGCCGCGACCCGCTCGCGTCCGCCGTCTCGAAAGTGAAGTGGCACGTGCTACCGCTCGTGCTGATCATGTTCATCGCGAACTACATCGACCGCGTGAACGTCGGCTTCGTCGATCGCCATCTCGAAGCGTCGATCGGCATCGGCGCGGCCGCGTACGGGCTCGGCGCCGGGCTGTTCTTCGTCGGCTATGCGCTGTTCGAAGTGCCGTCGAATCTGCTGATGCAGCGCTACGGCGCGCGCGTATGGCTGGCGCGGATCATGGCGACGTGGGGCATCGTCGCGGCCGCGATGGCGTTCGTGTGGAACGACACGTCGTTCTACGTGCTGCGCTTTTTGCTCGGCGCGGCCGAGGCCGGTTTCTTCCCCGGCGTCGTGCTGTACCTGTCGCAATGGCTGCCGCCGCAGGAGCGCGGCAAGGCGATGGCGATCTTCCTCGGCGGCTCCGCGTTCGCGTCGGTGCTGTCGGGGCCCGTCACCGGCGCACTGCTGTCGATCCGCGGCTTCGGCCTCGAAGGCTGGCAATGGATGTTCCTGATCGAGGGGCTGTTCTCGGTTGCACTGTGCGGCGCAAGCTGGCTGCTGCTGAAATCGCATATCCGCGACGCGACGTGGCTCACGCCCGCGGAACGCACGGCGCTCCAGAACGCGCTCGACGACGAGCGCGCCACGCGCGACGTCCGCTCGAACGTGCCGGTGCGCGCCACCACGCTGCTGCGCGATCCGCAGATCGTGCTGTTCTGCTTCCTGTACTTCTCGATCCAGCTGACGATCTACGCGGCCACGTTCTGGTTGCCGACCATCATCCGCAAGATGGGCGGCCTCACCGATTTCCAGGTCGGTCTGTACAACACGATTCCGTGGATGATCGCGATCGGCGCGATGTACGGCTTCGCGGTGCTGTCGTCGAAATGGAAGCATCCGCAGCGCTGGCTCGCGTTCGCGCTCGTGCTCGCCGCGTGCGGGCTGTTCGCGTCGACGTCGCCCGATCCGGTGTGGTCGTTCGCGTCGATCTGCTTCGCCGCGCTCGGCTTCAAGGCGGCGGCGTCGCTGTTCTGGCCGATCCCGCAGGGCTATCTCGACACGCGCGTGGCCGCGGCCGTGATCGCGCTGATCAACTCGGTCGGCAACCTCGGCGGCTTCGTCGCGCCGACGGCCTTCGGCTATCTGAAGCAACATACGGGTTCGATCACGGGCGGGCTGTATGCGCTCGCGATCGCTTCGCTCGTCGCCGCGGTCGCCGCGCTGTTCGCGCGCACGCAGCGGCGCAGCGATCCGCCGCGCGGCCGGCCGGCCGACGATTCCCTCACGCACGCCCCGATGCTCCGCCATGCCGAACACTGACCGCCTGACCGTCGTCGTCTCGAATGCCGCCGACGGCGACCTCGCCACGTTCTCCCTCGCCGGCGACGGCACGCTCGCGCCGCTCGCCCACTATCCGGCCGCCGACGTCGCGATGCCGATCGCCGTGCAGGCCGACCGCACGCGGCTCTACGTCGCGACGCGCGGCGAGCAGCCGACGATCGTCGCGTTCCGCGTCGCCGCCACGGGCGCGCTCGCGCGCATCGGCACGACCGCGATCGACGCGAGCCATGCGTACCTGTCGCTCGACCGCAGCGGCCGCTGGCTGCTCGGCGCATCGTACGGCGGAAATTCGCTGAGCGTCTACGATGCGGCACGCGTGCGCGACGGCGACGGCGCGCCGCTGCAAGTCGCGGGCGGCATCGCGAACGCGCACGCGGTGATCGTGTCACCTGACGATCGTTTCGCGTACGTCAGCTCGCTCGGCTCGGACCGCGTGTTCGGCTTCGCGCTCGTCGAGGACGCCGCCGGCCTGCGCGCGGTCGAACACGGCGAAACGCGCGTGCCGGCCGGCTTCGGTCCGCGCCACCTGCGATTCGCGGATGACGGCCGCACGCTGGTCGTCGTCAGCGAATTCCAGGGCACGCTCGCGACCTTCGCCCGCGACACCGACACCGGCCGGCTCGGCGACGCACGCGTGAGTGCGCGCCACCCGGCCGTGGCCGACCTCGCGCAAGGCCATGCGCGTCCGCCCGCCCCCGCCGAGCCGTCCGTGTGGGCCGCCGATCTGCACCTGACGCCCGACATGCGTTTCGCGTACGTCAGCGAGCGCACGTCGAGCCGGTTGCTCGGCTATCGCCGCCACGAAGACGGGTCGTTCGAGCCCACGCACGCGACGGCCACCGAAGCCCAGCCGCGCGGGTTCGCGATCGATCCGTCGGGACGCTGGCTCGTCGCCTGCGGCGAACGGTCGGAACACGTGGCGGTGTATGCGATCGCGCCGCACGACGGCACGCTGTCGCTGCACGCGCGCGTGCCGGGCGGCCGCGGCGCGAACTGGATCGCGATGGTCTGAAGGCATGACGGCTTGAAGAAGCATCGGCGCGCGAGCGGGAGCCGGCACGCCGATGCCGGTGCGGCGTTCAGCGCCGCTCGCTCGGCGCAACGCCCGTCCAGCGCTTGAACGCGCGCGTGAAATTGGCGCGGTCGGTATAGCCGACGCGCGCCGCGATCTCGTCGACCGGCAGCCGTGTGCCTTCGAGCAGCCGCAGCGCGTCGCGCAGCCGGATCTCGTCGAGCAGCGCCGAATAGGTCGCGCCGTATTCCGCGAGCTTGCGCTTGAGCGTGCGCGCCGACACGTGCAACTCACGCGCGACGTCGTCGACCGACGGATAGCCGCCTTCGTCGCAGATCAGCAGGTTGCGCACGCGCTCGACGATGCTCTCCGCATAGCCGAGCCGCGCGAGCTCCGCCTCGCACTGCTGGACGATCATCTGCGCGGTCTGCGCGTTCGCGGTGCCGATCGGCTCGTCGAGCAGCGCCGCGTCGCAGCGAATGCGGTTCGCGCTCGCATCGAAATGGCAGCGCGGCAGCCGCGCGCGATAACGCTCGAACCACGGCGGCTCCGGCCATTCGAAATGGAGTTCGGCACGCGACTGCAGCGTGCGCCCCGGCGTCGGATACAGCAGCGAATTGAACAGGATCGCGGTCTCGACCAGGAAGTTTTCCACCGCGAACTGGCGCAGCCGGCCGAGCGGAAACGCTTCGAGCACGTCGATGTCGACGATGCCGTCGAGTTGCGCGAGCCGCACCGAGAAAAACGGCACGCGCGTCGGCAGGTAACGGATGCCGAGCGCGATCGCCTCGCCGAGCGTCGCGCAGCTCATCAGCCCGAAGCCGATCAGCCCCGCTTTCGTCAGGCTGCTGCGCAAGCCGATCTCGATCGCGATCGACGGATCGTCGGTCGCGTCGAGCAGGTTGAACACGATCGTCGCCTGCTGCAGCGGCGTGATGCGCGCATCGGGCTGCGCGAGCCGGTCGCGCTCGACGCCCGAGCCGGCGAGAATGCGGCCGCCGTCGATGCCGCGCTCCTCGGCCAGCATCAGCATGAACAATGCATACGCGGACGATACCGTCGCCTTGTTCAACTGGCGCGCGGCATCCGGAACGGACGGGACCATGCGGCTCACTCCGGGCGGTTTCGGCGGATTGTAGCGTCGCTGGCCCGCAATGACACCGCGGCGGCACTCTAGCCGCGTACCGGCGCATCGAACGCGGATTGCCGGCCAACGTGGCCCGAAATGACACCACCATTGGCACCGCCGGCCCTCGCATGCGCGCCGGCACGCGCCTATGCTTGTCGCATCGGCATTGCGCCCTACTCTTTCCGCACGGATTCCGGTCGATGAGCCCACCCGCACGAACCGTCTTTCGAAACGACGCCGACAAGGTCGCGTACGTCCGCCGCGAAGTCAACGCCGCGAGCGACGCGATCCGCGCGCGCTTTCCGCTGCTCGACAACCAGAATCTCGTCGGCGCGACCGTGATGGCCGCGTCGGTAAGCGCGATGCTCGCGATCGCATGGCTGTATGCGCGCGGCGCGATCGCATGGTACGTCGCGCTGCCGCTCGCCGCGTTCGTCACGTCGCTGATCCACGAGCTCGAGCACGACCTGATCCACCTGATGTACTTCAAGAAGACGCCGTGGGCGTATCACCTGATGATGGCGCTGTGCTGGCTCACGCGGCCCGGCACGATCAACCCGTGGACGCGCCGGCGCATGCACCTGCATCACCACAAGGTGTCGGGCGGCGAATCGGATCTCGAGGAATTCGGCATCACCAACGGCGAGCGCTGGGGCGTGAAGCGTCTGTTGATGATCGCGGACGGCATGCTCGCCGTCGTGCTGCGACCGGCCGCGATGCGCCGCAAGGTGAAGCAGTACGTGGCCGCGCAGCCGGTGCAGGATCCGTCCGAGCGCCGGCAGTTGCGCGTCGAGCAGGTGTCGTCGTACATGCCGGTCGGTCACCTGTACTACACGCTATGGCATGCGTTCGTCGTCTATCACGTCGGCCTGTTCGCGCTGCATGCGTGCGGCTACGCGGTAACGGTGCCGGCCGTCGTCGAGCACGTGATGTGCGTCGTCGATTTCCTGGCGGTGGTGTGGCTCGGGCCGAACTTCGTGCGCAGCTTCTGCATCAACTTCGTCAGCTCGAACATGCACTATTTCGGCGACATCGATTCGCGCAACGTGATCCAGCAGACGCAGGTGCTGAACCCGTGGTGGATGCTGCCGTTCCAGCTGTTCTGCTTCAATTTCGGCAGCACGCACGCGATCCATCACTTCGTGGTGCGCGACCCGTTCTACATCCGGCAACTGACCGCGCGCACCGCGCATGCGGCACTGCGCGAAGTCGGCGTACGCTTCAACGACGTCGGCACGTTCGCGCGCGCGAATCGCTGGGGCAGCTATCGCCCGTCTCGCGGCACGCACCGCGCGCAAGCCGACGCGTAACGCCGACGGCGCGCATCAACGCATCGGCGCTTCATCGATCGCCGATCGGCGGCATCGGCCCCTGCCCGCGGATCCACGACCAGTTCGCGAGCTCGGCCATTTCCTTGTCGCCGCGGCTGTCGCCGTATGCGAACAACTGCTGCGGCGGCCGGTCGCCCCACCAGCCGCGCAGCCGCACGACCTTCTGCGGCCCCCAGCAGTTCTCGCCGTCGAGCCGCCCGGCGAAGACGCCGCGCTCGAACGCGAGCCGCGTCGCGAGCACGGCGTCGAAGCCGGCCGTCTTCGCCCACTTCTCCAGATACAGCGACGGCGACGCGCTGACCAGCACGACTTCATGCCCGCGCGCGCGATGCTCGCGAATGCGCTCGAGCATCTCCGGACGCACGAGGTTCGGCAGATAGCTGTCGACGAACCTGCGCGCCTGCGCATCGAGCGCGTCTTTGCGGATCGGCCCGAACGCGAACGATGCGAACTTCGCCTTCGCGTCGCCGCGCGACAGCAGTCCGGCCTTCATCGCGACGATCCACGGCAACGCCCGCAGCCCGGCCCACGCGAAACGCGGCGTGCCGACCGCATGGCGGACGAAATGGCGAAAGCTGTCGGTAGTCGTGATGGTGCCGTCGAAATCGAAGGCGGCGACGATGCGGTCGGTCATGAAGAATCGGCGGGAAAGCGATGAGATGCCGGGAAGATAACAGACTCGCGGCCGCGCGCGCGAAACTGTCGCGCCCGACACGAGACCGCGTGCGCCGACGCGCATGCGGCCGTATCGTGCGCTCAGCGCGACGGCCGCGCGGCCAGCGCCGCCGGCAGCACGACGTTCATCAGGTGGTCGGCGCGCGACAGCAGGTCGGTCACGCGCTCGTCGAGCCCGCGCAGTTGCGCCGGCTGCATCCGGATCTGCTGGACGGCCTGCCCGACGATGTTGCGTCGATCGAACAGCGTGCGCTCGACGCCCGCGTCGTCCGGCGCCCGCACGACGTCCGACACCGCGCTCAGCGCCGCGAGCACGACGACGAGGCTCTCCTCCGCATGGCGGACCTGCGCGGCGAGCGCCTCGGTACGGCGCGGGAAAAAGCCGAGCGACTGCTTGAGCGCGCCGAGCGCCGCGCGGTAGTCGACATGGTCCGACGCCGCACCGAACCAGCGCTCGAACATGCCGGCCTTGCGGGTCGCCTGCGCGAGCAGCCCCGCCATCATGTCGGCCGCGCCGAGTTCGTTGAATTCGCGCGTCGTCGCCGCGACGGCCTCGACGAGGTTGCCGGCCGTCTCCAGCGCGCCGTCGCCGATCGTCGCGACCGTCGCGAGCTTCAGCGGCACCAGTTGCCGGATATGCCGCTCGATGCGCGGCGCGTAATCGGGATAGAGATGGGGAAAGCTCGCCTGCGCGGCGCGGAAGCACGCTTCGAGCTGCGGGTGATTCGATTCGCCGAACAGCGCGCGGCCCACCGCATCGGCGGGCGCCGTGCGCACGGCTTGATCGGACGCGGGCGCCGGCCCGAAGTCGAGCGCCTGAGGTGCCGGTCGCGCCGGCGCACGCGCGACCGGCGCACCGGGCGCGGCCGGCGCGTCGAACGCAAGACGCCCGGGCGTGCGCTCGGGCGTCGTATCGAACTCGAGCCGCTTCGGCTCGTCGGACGGATTCGTCATCGCCGCTTCCTGCCCGGCGCGGCGGGGTGCCGCGCGCCGGGCTCCCGCCAGTCAGACCGCGCCGCCGTACGCGCGGACGAAATCGCCGAGGCCGCGGTTGTAGCCTGCGCCGACCGCCTTGAACATGAAGTGGCCGTCGCGACGATAGAAGCTGCCGACCTGCACCGACGTCTCCATCGAGAAGTCTTCCTCGAGCGCGTACTTCGCGATCACCGCGCCCGAGACCTCGTCGGCGATCTGGATATAGCTGTTGCGAACCTGCCCGAAATTCTGGCGGCGCGCTTCGGCCTGGTCGATCGTCACGACCACCGAGATTTCCTCGACGTCGGCCGCGAGCTTCGTCATGTCGATGAAGATCACTTCGTCGTCGCCGTCACCGCTGCCCGTGCGGTTGTCGCCGCTATGCACGACGCCCAGGCACTTCGACGAAGGCATTCCGCGCTTCGGGAAATCGTCGCCCGGCTGGATGAAGGTTTCCTTGCGCTCCATCGTGCGCACTTCGCTGTTGTAGAACACGAAATGCTGATCCGAGATCAGTTTCGGGTTGCTCTGCGCATCGTACTTGCACAGGAACACCGACACGTCGAGATCGAAATCCGTGCCCGTGTCCGTCGCGTTCGCGTCCCAACCGAGACCGATGCGGAATTTCTGCGTGCCGGGCGCTTCCTTCGACAGGTTGACTCGACCGCCTTTCGACAAATTGATCATCTGAACCTCTTCTGCTGGAACCGCCGTTGCGCCGGCGGCGATGCCGGGCCGCCCGCGGCGGCCCCTCGTTGATGGTTATCGCGCCGCGTGACGCGTGCTCACTTGCCCGCCACCGCGGCGCGGTCTTCCTTGCGCTGCACGACGATCGACGACCACACGGCCGCGGCGATCATCGCCGCGCCGATCAGGCCCGTGACGACCTCGGGCACCTCGAATTTCACGCCCAGGAACATGATCGTCGCGAGCGCGCCGATCGCCCAGAACGCGCCGTGCTCGAGAAAGCGGTACTGCGCGAGCGTGCCCTTCTTCAGCAACACGAGCGTCATCTCCCGGATGTAGGCCGCGCCGACGCCGAGGCCGAGCGCGATCAGGAAGATGTTGTTCGACAACGCGAACGCGCCGATCACGCCGTCGAAGCTGAACGACGAATCGAGCACTTCCAGATACATGAAACCCGCGACGCCTTCGCGCACCACGCGCGTGCCCGTGTCCTCGCCGCCGACCAGGTCGCCCACGCCGTGCGCGATCACGAAGCCGATCACGCCGAAGGCGCCCGCGAGCAGGAAGCTGACCTGCTCGGCCGCCGGCACGTAGAACGACGCGACGATCACGATCGCGAGCGTCAGCGCCACCTCCAGCGCGGTGATGCGGCCGAGATGACGCATCGGGCCTTCGAGGAAGCCGATCCAGTGCTCGTCCTTCTCGGTGTCGAGCATGAACTTGAAGAACACCATCAGCAGGAACGCGCCGCCGAACGCCGACACCTCGTGATGCGCGGACGTCAGCACCGCCGCGTACTTGTCCGGCGATTCGATCGCGAGCGTCAGCGCATCCCACAGGCCGATGTGGCCGATCACCGCGACGATCAGCAGCGGGAACACGAGCCGCATGCCGAACACCGCGACCGGCAAGCCGAACACCATGAAGCGGTTGCGCCACTTCTCCGACCAGTTCTTCAGCACCGATGCGTTGACGACCGCGTTGTCGAGCGACAGCGAAATTTCGAGCACGCACAGGACCGCGACGATCAGCATGTCCTTCACGCCGCCGAGGAGATAGGCCGCGATCAGCGCGAGCGCCGTGAGCGACAACGGGATCTTGAAGTCTTTCAACATGATGGGGTAATCGAGTTCAGAAAAATGGGCTGGCGGGGCGCGCTTACTTCGCGCGCACCCAGTCGCAGAATTCCTGCGTGATCAGTTGTTCGTAGATCTGTTCGTCGCTGAGGTCGAGCGATTCGAGATGCAGGAAGCCGACGTTCGGCATGTCGTCCGCGACTTCCGCGAGGAAATCGAATTCGCTCGGATCGCCGACGCCGACGAGCGACCAGTACAGCGGGAAATGCTGCGATTCGGCCAGCAACTGGCGCACGCGCTTGCGATCGTTCTTCGGGTTCTGCCCGTCGGTGACGAACAGCACCCATGCGGGCAGATGGCCGTTCACGGGCGCCGAGGCGGCCGGCGCGGACGTGTCGTCCGCCCCGCCGAACAGCCGGCTCAGGAAGCCGCGCTTTTCCTCGCGCTTCGGCTCCGGCGCGCGGAAGAAGAAGTCGACGATGTCGTTCATCACCGGCGCGTACTGCGTGCCGCCCCACTTGTCGATCCGCGCGTTGAGCACATGGTCGGAAATGTACGAGCCGTAGTTGTCCGGCGTCGCGGTCGGCAGGCGGTCGTAGCCTTCGGTGAAGGTCCACGTGTCGACTTCGCCGTTGTCGTCGAATTTCAGGGCGATGCCGAGAATCCGGTCGTGCGTCTCCTGGATCACGCCCGACTGGTACAGCGGCTTCGCGGAGCCCGAAATGTCGAGCGCCGCGCCGACGCGCACGACGGGCGGCTTCAGGATCTGACGTTTTTCGAGGACGATCGCGACCTTCGCCGCGCGTTTCTCAAGCGTAATCATGCAGTGTTCTCTCGGTTCTCTTAGTTGTGCTTCGGAGCGAATCGGGTGATCAGGTCCTGTTCGAGCTGGCGCAGGCGCGGCGCGTCCTGCTCGCGCTGGCGCTTGCCGTCGGCGATGATCTGCGTGATGTCGTCGAACGCGCCGAACAGCTGCTGCTGCGCGTATTCGAACGTGTCGGTCGAGATCACCGGACGCTGGCCGAGCTTCGCGACTTCCTGCGCGTTCCGGCGATTCAGGTCGGCCTGCGCGCGGATCGCCTCGTCGGCCGCGTCGTACGTCGCGTTCGCGAGCGCCGCCGCGCGCTTCGTGCCGAGCTGCTCGAGATAGAGCGCGAACGCATTGGTCCACGCGGGGATCAGCACGGTCTTGATCGTCATGAACTTCGACATCAGCGTGCGTTTCTGGTCCTGCTCCATCCGGATCTGCGGCGCGAGCTGCTTCGACATCAGCATCGCGCGATCGAGGTCGTCGAGCTTGCTTTCGAGCGCGTCGACCTTGCGCTTCACGTCGAGCAGGCGCTGCGCGGCGAATGCATCGTCAGCCGGCTGCTGGCCGGCCGCGAGATGCGCGCGCAGCGTCACGAGCGCCGTTTCGCCGTGCGCCTTCGACTGCGCGAGCGCCTGGTGCAGCGCGTAATTGTCGTTGTACATCCGCTCGAGCTCGTCGATGCCGGCCTTCTGGCGCTGCGCATGGTTTTCGAGCTCGACGACGAGCGTGTCCATCCGCTTGCTCACCGACTCGTATTGCGACAGCAGCTTCTCCTTGGTCGAGCGAAACAGCCGGGTGACCTGCGTGAGCAGCCCGCCCTTGTCGGCGCCGCGCGGGTCGAGCCCCTTCGCGGTCGCGATCAGCTCGTTGAGCTTGTCGCCGAACTGGTCGGCGTCCGATGCCCGGACGCTCGCGAGAATCTGCTGGGAGAAGGCGGCGATCCGCGTGCCCTGCGTCGCGCCGAGCTGGTCGATCTCGTCGACGGTGATCAGGCGCGCATGTTCCGTCGGCGACGCTGCCGGCACGACGACGTTGGCGACGGCTGCCGGCACGGCGACGGGCGACGAAGACGGGGTGGACGGACGATCGCTGACCGCATCGGATTTGTTGTCGTCGAATAGCGGCTTCATGTGCTACCACGTTTCCTTTTCTGCTTTTTGCTACGTGTTGTCGTGCGCGCGAGACGCGCTTGCGCGGTTGCCGTCGTGCTCTCTCACGGGCGGCAGACGGACAATAAGGGGCGACGGGGCGGCGCGTCAAGTCGGGCAAGTCTTTCAATTTACATACGATATGTAAGACATGCGATAGGAATTCCGACACGGCCTCCGACACGTCAGGACCCGTGCCTTGATGGAGCGCGAATCCGGATTTCCCCGTGCATATTGGCAAAGAGAATCAGAAAGTATTTTGAAAGAATCGGGTTCTCGTTATTCCGCTGATTGTTACAGATTGCTTAACGCAACCCCTTACGTCGCGTCCTAGTCCGAATAGCCTTGCGACGTCGGGCGCGCGTCGTGACGGCGCCCCCACCATGGCAAGTACGCGTTGTTCCCTCCGCGTGCGCGGAACCACTCCTTGTCGGGATCGATCGGCGTCAGCTTCGACGGCGCGACGACGACCAGGGCCGTCGGATGCTCGGCGTCGGTCGTGCCTGCCACGAGCACGTTTCCGCCGAGATGTTTTGCGCGGCCGATCGCGAGCGCCACATCGGTCAACGCAGCACCGGCCCCCATGTCACCGAGCAGTGCCGACGTGTTGAAGGTCGCGCCGCGGAGGTCGCTTTCCGGCACGGCCTCCGCGAGCCCTTGCAAAAGGGACGCGGCCCTTGCCGACGCGGTGGCGCTGCCCTTGCCTGCGTCGTGGATAACGTAGTTCAGCGACGAGACCGTGACGCCCGCATTGGCTGCGGCTGCGTCGATCGTCGATTTCCATGCCGGCACCGCGCGGCTCCCGTTCTGCTTCGCGTCGAGATCCTTGACGCTGCCTTGCGCCGCCTTGCCGATCCATGCCAGCGGTTCGCGCTCGGTCTTCAGACCGGGGCCAGCGAGGAACAGCACCACCATGTTCTCGTTGATCTGTTCGTCGTGCGGAGGAAAACTGGGTGCGTCCCAGTTCATCACCCACACGCTTTTGTCGGGATGCGCGGCCAGATAGTCCAGCGCCGCGTTCAGCGATGTGAAGCCGGCATTGCCTTGGCCCGACGTCACGTGTACGTCGGGTGGCGTATCGCGGCTCCATAGATTTTTTGCGGAGGGGTTGCCGATTTCGAAAATGTTGACGGCACGATCCCGCAGATATGCTGCTGCCAGTTCAGAGGCCAGCCTATCACCTGGAATAGCCAACTCGACTCGCATGCCAGCCAGTTCCCTCCATTTCCGCCGTGAACTCGCGCTGACGGTATAGAAGTAATCCTCGTTCGTAAAATATCGCAAACGAAAGAGAAGCAGAAGTTTGTCGACGTACTTCTCATAGAACCCGGAAAACGTCTCACTTCCCCAGTTACCGTCCGCGACGATGGAAACCGCCTGCAAGGTCGAGTATTTTTTGGGGTTTGTGCGCACCATGTCGTCATTAGCATTCGGCTTCACCAACCCGAGCGTCCATAGCAATTGCCACTCGGTCGGATAGTCGCGACGCTGCAGCGGATTGAGCCATTCAAGTCCGACGACTTGAGCAACAAACGGCGCGGCAGACGCACCTTCGACAGATTGCGCCGATGTAGTGCTCGTCGCGGCCCGCAACGGCGAGCCCGACAAGAGTGTCGCCATGACGATCGAGACGCACCCGATGCGTCTCGCAAGTTTGAAGCAGTGCATGAATATTCCCGATCGAACCGGCCAATCCCCCGCGCCGGTTCGGCAATTCATTCCCGTCCGGACGACGCTAGACTCGAAATCAGCGTCGCACCACACGATGTCTTGTGACCATCGAATGCAGCGGGTTTTCCGTCGACGATGACCTGCGGATCGCCTTCGGCGATAAAGCAGGCCTGATGGCCCGCGATCGGGCAGACACACGTGTCACCGAGCCGGGCGACCGGCCGCCCCATCACTTCGCTGACCGCACTGCCGGTCACGACCTGACCGCCGTGGCTCGTTGCGTCGCCAACTCGAATGATGCCGCGCATGCGCGCTCCTTATTCTGAATAGCCTTGCGATGCCGGACGTGCGTCGTGACGGCGCCCCCACCACGGCAAGTACGCGTTGTTCTCCCCGCGCGCGCGGAACCAGTCCTTGTCGGCGTCGATCGGCGTCAGCTTCGAAGGCGCGACGACGACGACTGCCGTCGGATGCTCCGCGTCGGTCGTTCCGGCTACGAGCACATTTCCACCAAGGTGATTCGCGCGGCCGATCGCCAGCGCCACATCGGTCAGCGCCGCACCGGCGCCCATGTCACCGAGTAGCGCCGATGTATTGAAGGTCTGCGTACGGAAATCGTATTCGGGCAGTACTTCCGTCAGCGTCTGCGACAGTGACGCAATGCGTGTCGATGCAGCATCGCTGCCCTTGCCCGCGTCGTGCACGATGTAATTTACCGACGACACCGGCACGCCTGCATTACTCGCCGCCGCTTCGATCGTCGACTTCCATGCCTGCACCGCGCGGCTCGCGCCTTGCTTTGCGTCGAAATCCTTGACGTTGCTTCGTGCAGCCTTGCCGATCCAGGCCAGCGGTTCACGCTCGGTCTTCAGGTCGGGACCGGCGAGGAACAGCACCACCATGTTCTCGTTGATCTGTTCGTCCTTCGGCGGGAAGCTCGGTGCGTCCCAGTTCATCACCCACGCGCTTTTGTCCGGGTGGGCGGCCAGATAGTCCAGTGCCGCGTTCAGCGACGTGAAGCCGGCATTCCCCTGCCCCGATGTCACATGCACATCCGGCGGTGTGTCGTGGCTCCATAAATTTTTAGCCGACGGATTGCCTATTTCGAAAAAATTAACAATCTGATCTCGCAAATGCGACGACGCCAGCTCAGGATCGAGTCGACCAGAGGGGATTGCCAGTTCGACATGCATGCCAGCCAATTCTCGCCACTTCTTCTGGCTATCTGATCTAACAGTGTAAAAATAATCTTCATTCGTGAAATATCGAGTCCGAAAAAGTACCAGCAACTCATTGACATACTTCTTATAGAACCCGGAAAACGATTCACGCCCCCAGCGGCCATCGGCCACGATAGAAATCGGTTGCAATGTTGAGTATTTTTTGGGATTGACCCGAACCATGTCATCGTTGACATTCGGCTTTACTAGGCCGAGCGTCCACAATATCTGCCACTCGGTGCTGTAATCCTTGCGCTGCAGCGGGTTCATCCAGCCAAGCCCGACGACCTGAGCCACGAATGGCCTGGACGCCCCGGCTCCGGTGACTGGAACCGCCTTCTCGTCCAATGAAGCCGCCACTGCTCGCGGGCCCGCAATCACCGTTGTAAATGCAAATACCATGATTGCTACAAGTCCTGGAACCAGGACTAACCGCTTCATCAAAGTTCCCATGCTCAACAATGCTCCTGTCCGCTCATCAGACGCAACCAATATCAAAACCGATACACCCAGCGCAAGAAGCAATGCACCGCCGGCGACTCCGAATCGACGCGGCCATGTAGCAATGGCCGATCTCATAAAATGCCTCCAAGCTTCAGGAAAAATCCGCCATCTCTTTCGTCGTGTATCTTGGAAGGCATTTTTGCATGATCATCCTTAACAACCCAATCCTGCAAAAATAATTTTTCACATTTCCCAGTTATAATATATTCTGCCATCTTACCATTTTGGCCCTCATCCCCCAAACCATTGGCAAATCGCCAATCAGCCTGAATCCTGATTTCCTCCAAATCCGTCTCAGTCAGATAACAGAGCCCAATTGCCACATCATAAGCCAACGCCTTCTCAGCATGGTCCTTGTTGGTCATGATGGTCGAATGGTTCGTTGGATTATTCTTGTCCCCGCCGTTCAGAATCTGAAATATCTCGTTGTTCCGCCATTCGGTATAGTCAGCGCTCGCGGCCCCCGGATTGTCCTCCCCGACCACATTTCCGAACTTGTCCACCCATCGACGGTTTCCGGATCTCCGCGCTTCCATCCGGAGAATGGAATGATCCTCATACCGCTGCGCAGCTTCGGACGCCGCATCCCCCTGCGCCTTCAGCGCATCACCCTCAGTCTTGAATTTTTCCGATTTCGCATCGAAGTTGTCGTACGGATCATCATCGCGCTTGTTCTCCTTGTTGGCGTCACGCGCAGCCGACGGCGGATCGTAGCTCTCGTTGAAGCTCCCTTCCTCGATCGGTTTCCCTTGCGCATCGCAAGCGCCCGATGGTTTGTCGTAGCGAAAGGCCTTCGGGAGAAAGCGCGTTTCCTCGTCTAGCATCGGCGCCGTGATCGGGACTTCCCAGTCTTTTGGCGGATCGGCATTGACCTTCATGTCGGTCAAATTGAACAGATAGAGAGCGGGGCTCGTTATAAGCGTGACAAACTTCGTGAGCAACTTGTCATTGGAATGCATGCCTCGTCCAAGACCATACCGTGCAGGCGGTGATGGCGGATACCAGAAGCCTTCCTTCTGGTTCTTGTCCTTGCGCCAGTCGTCCTGCCAATACCGATAGAGCTTGTTCTCTCCGCCCACCTCGAAATTCGACGCGAATACGCGTTGGGAGAAAACACCCCACCCGTTCGTCGAACTGATTTCATCGATACTCATCCCGCGCCAGCCGATTCCCTGAACGGTCAAGGCGGAAATGACCTGATCGTGCGGGCAGCAGTACAGCGTCACTCTCCCGTAGGTGTTTTTCTGGTACAACCCATGCGCCTCCCGGTCCTTGGCTGCGCTATACGGTTTGCCCCCGTTCTTCGACGGTCTTGCGTTTTCCATCGCCCGATCGAGATCCTCCGCAGGCATCTCGAGCTCGGCCCGAGCACGCAGGATATCGAAGTACGCTCTCAGCGTTTCCTTGCGCGCGACATAGGTCTCGCGCCCCACGTGCCCGTTCTTGTCGCGCACCCCGCGCTGCGCCCACGAGTCGGTCATGTTGGCCTCGACGAGACTGTACGGGGGATTGGCGAGCACATAGGTGTCGGCCACGCAGCGCCCTTTCTTGCCCCACTGATCCGTCACCTCGGGCAACCGGTCACCGAGAAACGCTGCGGCGAGACCGATCATGTTTCCCTGGCTGTGGCACACGATCGTGATCGGCGCGTCGGCTTGTCGCTTGCGGATCGATTCGACCAGGCGTGCCAGCCGCAGTGCGCCAAGCACACCGTAAGTGCGCGGTGGCGTCGAATAGATTTTTCGATTGCCGATGCCGTTCATGTGCTGGACGGTCAGCCACAGAAAAAGCCGATCGTTCAACCCGTCGTTCCACAGATCCGGCAAACTCGTACACCCGCCCGCGAACGGACCACCGCCCCAGTAATTCTTCTCGTTGAGCATGATCTTGTCGCCATACTTCTGCAGCTCCTCCGCATTCGCGGCATAGCCCCATCGAAAGTGGATGACGGGCGAAAAGGACGGATCGGGCTTGATGTACGTCTTCGACGACATGTCCGGATTCAGGAAACCGTCTGGCGTCAGGCTTTCGATATAGCTGACCGGCGTCATCTGCCCGGCCACCGGCCCCCAATGGAACAGCTGATCGTCATAACGCCCCATGCGCCGGTTCAACCCGGCACACAACCCCTTCTCGGCCTCCTTGAACCATTCCCCTTCCGAATTCACCCCGTGCACGAAAATGACGACGCCCGGCAGCGGCATCTGCATCACGCATTCGAGGTCGTTGCGGTTGAACAGCATCGTCCCCGATCCACCGCCCACCGAAGTCTGCGACGGGTCGTCCGTCGACGGTTGCCCGCCCGGGTTCTGCGCAAAGTTGTAGTTCGACATGTTGTTTTTCTTGAAGACTCAGCTCAGGTTCTCGACTTGAAAAAGCGAACCGCCAATTGTTCGAACTGATCGCTGCTGACCGGTGCCAGCTTGCCCTGCGCGTCCGTCTTTCCCTTGATCAATTCGCCCGACGCCTTTCGCACCTCGGCTTCCATGCCCTCGACCGGCTGCCCGTCGGTGGCCCGGACCAGCTTCGGCACCCGCCCCAGCGAGCCTTGGTCGAACTTCGGAAAATCGGCGCTCATGCTCGCCGGCCCGGCCCAGGTATGGGACGCGGACTTGACGGTAAAACTCCCCGGACACCCGAGCTCGATATCCCCGCCCTGCAGCTTCAGATACGCGCCGCCCGACGTCACGAACACGACCTGCTCGCTGGCCATTCCCGCGAGCTTGCCGCCGCCCGCCGTCATCTGGATGTTCTTCGCCGAATCGATCTGCGTGTCGTCGTTCTGGCTCTGCAGCGCCACCTTCCCCTGGTTGGCGATCGCCGATACGCCCTCGCTATGCGCGAACATCGCGACGCCATGCCCGGCCTGCAGGTTGATCCGCTGCCCGCTCGTGTACTGAAGATGGTTCTGCGCGACGACATCGACGTTGCCGCCCGCGTGGGTCGTCACGGTCTTCGGCGTCGCCATGCTGATGCCGGCCGGCGCGGTGATGCCGATGGCCGCCATCGACGCGCCTGACGACTCACCGCCGCCGGACGCCCCTCCATTCGGCCAGCCTTTCACCGTGGTCATGAGCGCGTCGTGCGGTTGCGTATCGGGCGCCACGCCCTGATGCTGGCCCGCGTAGTCGCCGAGACTCTTGAACAGTTCGACGCATTCCTGCATCAGTTGCAAATACTCGTCCCGCGCGAGGTGGCCGTCGCTCGCGCGAAGCCGCTCCCAGGCCGAAATCAGCATCGCCTTGCCGCTGCGAATCGCCACGTGCGCATCGCTGCGCAATTCGGCGCCCTCGCCGCGCGCCGCCCCCTGCCCGTTGTCGCGCGGCTGCGTCAGATAGCCGAGGTTCAGCTGACTGTACGCATGCTCGCTCGCCAGCTGGCTGCTGATCTGCCCGGGCGTATCGTCGAAGCGAATCTGGTTGTACCGCTGCCCCTTGATTTCCTTCGTCTTCGTGCCGGAAAGATAGCGGTTGCCCGGCAGCGCGCCGGTATGGCTGAAGGTCGCCGGCATGTTCGGCCCGTTGGCCAGTACACCCATCACGACGAGCCGGTCCGGATCGCCGCCGATATGGCCGATCAGCACTTCCATGCCGACGCGCGGCAACGTATTCGCGCCGAAACTCGGCCCGGCGAGCGCGCAGGCGACGCGTACCGGCGCACTGTCGGACGGCGTACCGCTCGTGCCGGCGCCCTGGGCGTGCGCATGATCGTCGGCGCTCAACCCCTGGATCCGCACGCGGATGCGGCCCATTTCATCGCAGAACACCTCCTCGCCCTGCGGCCCGACGACGACCGCCGTCATCGGATGCACGGGCGGCAGATCGACGTGGGGATCGTAGGCCGGCGTCAGCGGCACGCCGCGGCGCACGCACGAGAACGTGTTCTCGTAGCGCCTGTCGTTTTCGTCGCCCGGTTTGCCGCTCACGTCGGCCGGCACCGCGTCGAACAGCACGCGGCTTGCCGCGAACAGCGATTGCGCGCGCTCGTTCAGTTCCTTCGGCAGGTTGTTCCGCACGCAATGATGAAGCGACGTGACGACGAACTGCCGCTGTTCGGCCGGCAACATGTCGAGTTGCGGATGCTCCGCGAGCGCAAACCAGTGTCCGACGGCCAGATCGCGCACATTGCTCACGCCGTCGACGGATTCGGCGCGCAGTTCATGCGCCAGCATCCGGTCCTTGCCGATCCGGTCGAGATCGGACGACGAATCCCCGGCATGCGGGATGTCGATCACGACGTCGGCCAGCAAATGCCCGAGGTCGTTGCCGCCGTCGCCCTGATCGACGATCGTCGCCTGCTCGGTTTGCGACATCCGGCCGCTCTTGTAGTCCCACGTCGGCCGGACGATCTTGCCCGGGATCAATCGGCGGCTCGTCGCCCACAGCGTGATCGAGTCGCGCTCTTCGGTGGCGGCGTCGCGATGGTAGCGGACGGTGCCGGCGGCCGTCTGCGGCAACTTCATCGAGTCGTCGGCAAAGACGAGCGTATGAACCGGCGTGTCGTGCGCATTGCCGCTCGCCCGCTCGCCGGCCTTGCCCGCCTTGACGAAGACGGTCGCCCCCTCCCGTCGCAACAGCCGCCGGATGAAATGCGCATCCGACTCGTTGACCTGCCTCGTGAGTTCACGCGCGGGGTAACGCTCGGCTTGCAGACCGGACAGGTCAAACTCGAATGCGCCCGCGAGCGCCGAGCTGCGCTGGCGCCATTCCTGAAGCAGCACCCCCAGGATGTCGGGCAGGCTCTTGGACCGGAACAACCGCGAATTGGTCCGCCGCTCCATCACGGACAGCACGTCGCGAATCGTCAGTTGGTAGCAGGTCAGCGAGCCGTCCGATTGTCCGGTGCGAACGTCGGTGACAATGCCGTTGATGGTATGGAGACGCCCGCGATCGGTCGTCATCTCGACGGAGACTGGCAGCCCGATGAAGCTGCGGATCGGCAGATCGGCCCGTGCCGACACGCAGGTCAAATGCCCGTCGATACCGGTCATCAACCCTTCGCGGATATCGGCATACTGGAGCGCAAGCACTTGTTCGAGCGTTTTCTGGGCGGGCCCCCAGTTCATGCGAACCGGCCGATTGTTCTGATCGACCACCCCCGACGCAAACGTGCGCAGCAATTCGGCTGTATTCACAGCGTGACTCTCAGGATTTTGTTTGACTTCGTTGTTCGGCGGGCAATCACGCCCGCTGGTCCGCCCTGGGAGTGCCGCCCGTCTGATTTTCGGCGAGCATAGCAAATTTGTCAGGTTGGTGACGGCTTTTTGACAGGATTTAGAATCTTTTTTGCAAAGCGCCAAACGGGCTCAACCCTTCACATTCTTTCGAAACGGGCCGGTCCCGTCCCGGGCCCCTCGATCGTCACTCCGGTGTCGTTCCCGTATGTGCCCCGCCTCTCCAATATGGGCCGAACGAACGGCACCACTACGTCACGAATCGTGACATCCCCTCGCCTGTCGATACCGACGAACGTCGCGCCGAAACACCGACCGTCGGCCACGTCATGCGTCCTGATGGCACGGCGCCAAGCCGCTTCCCCGCTCCGTCACCGCGTCAATGCACGGCCTTGCGATACAGCGCAACGTACCCCGCGAGCATCAGCAGCAGCGATCCGCTGATCCGGTTCAGCCACTTCTCGCCGGCCGCCTTCCATACGCGAACCGAATGCACGCCCAGCAGCGCGTAACCGGTCATCCCGATTACATCGATGGCGACGATCGTCGCCGCGAGAATCGCGTACTGCGGCGCGATCGCATGCGACCGGTCGACGAATTGCGGCAGCAGCGCGGACATGAACAGGTAGTACTTCGGATTGCTCATCGCGACGAAGAAGCTCTTCAGAAAAGCGCTCCGGCGATCGGGCGTCGCGGGCACGCAGGGCTGCGCCGCCGCGGCCCCGCCGCTCGACGTCAGCATCCGGATACCGACATACGCGAGCCACGCCGCACCGAGCAGCTTCAGCGTCACGAACGCCGTTTCCGACGCGTCGAGCAGCACGCCGAGGCCGAACCCGACCAGCGCGACGAGCACGACGTCGGCGGTGACGGCGCCGAGCATGCCGACCATCGCGTGACGCAATCCGTAGCGCGAACCGTTGCTCATCGCGAGCAACACCGTGGGGCCGGGCGTCGCGACACCAACGGACAGGATCAGCGCAAAGGCGAGCAAGGCGGAGAGCGACATGGCGTGGCGTTCCTTTTGAAGAGAGCGGTGCGGACGGCATCGACGCGATCGGCCCGACGGACCGCAACCGATGCGGACGGTTTGTTACGACGAATGCGGACTTCGCATGATCGCATGTCCATCCCGACGCCCGCTCGGCGGTCGCGCGCCGTCGTCGCTAAACGATCCGATTATCTCAAATAGTGGACAGATCTTTCCGTAAACGACAATGATTCTCGTTTGCGTTAGACTCCGCCGCTCGATAAAAACACGTCCGCGACAGCACGGACGCGTCACGCCGCCCGGATTCCGACTCGCCGCCCTGGGATGGATCACCGACCACACCCGAATTGCGTCCCATGTCGACACTTTCGTTACCCGTCCGGCGTCTCACGCCGATTGCCTTCCGCATTGCGCTCGCCTGCACCTTCCCGGCCGCCGCCCGGGCCCAACAGGCCACTTCCGCCGCCAACGCCGCACCCGACACCACCATGCTGCCGTCGATCAACGTGACCGGCGCGGCCGAGCCGCTGCCCGGCGACCTCGCGCCGACCTACGCCGGCGGCCAGGTCGCGCGCGGCGCGGATTTCGGCGTGCTCGGCCGGCAAAAGGCGAGCGACGTGCCGTTCAGCATGACCACCTACACGTCGAAACTGATCGAGGACCAGCAGGCGCGCACGCTCGCCGACGTGCTCGACAACGATCCGGCCGTGCGCAGCGCCTCCGGCTACGGCAACTTCTCGCAGGTCTTCGTCATCCGCGGTTTCGAGCTCGCCGGCGACGACGTGTCGCTGAACGGCCTGTACGGCGTCACGCCGCGCCAGCTCGTCCAGACCGATGCGGTCGAGCGTGTCGACGTGTTCAAGGGCGCGAATGCATTCCTGAACGGTGCATCGCCGAACGGCTCGGCGGTCGGCGGCGGCGTGAACCTCCAACTGAAGCGCGCGGACGACAAGCCGCTCACGCGCGTCACCGTCGACGGCGCCACGTCCGGCTCGCTCGGCACGCATGTCGACATCGGCCGCCGCTTCGGCAGCGAAGGCCAGTTCGGCGTGCGCGTGAACCAGTCGGTCAACGGCGGCGACACCGCCGTCGACGACGAACGCCGCCGCAGCAACGTGACGGCGGTGTCGCTCGACTGGCGCGGCGACAAGCTGCGCCTGTCCGGCGACTTCCTGTATCAGCGGCAGCGGATCGACGACGGCCGCCCGGTCGTGCTCGTCAGCGGCAATCAGTTGCCCGCCGTGCCGTCCGCGACGCACAACTATGCGCAGCCGTGGAGCTTCAGCGAACTCGAGGACACGGTCGGCATCGTGCGCGCCGAGTACGACTTCCTGCCCGCGTGGACGGCCTACGTATCGGCCGGCGCACGCCATACGAACGAGCACGGCGACTACTACACGCCGACTTACTCGTCGTCCGGCACGACCGGCTCGCGCCTGAGCGTGCCGCACAAGGAAGATGCGCAGTCTGCCGAAGCCGGCGTGCGCGGCCGCTTCACGACCGGCCCCGTGTCGCACTTCGTGACGGCCGGCGCGTCGTTCATCCGCATCGACAGCCAGTCCGCGTACACGATGTCGAACGCGTTCCCGACGACGCTCTACGATCCGGCGCCGCTCGCGTCCCCGCCAACCGCCTATGCAGGCGGCGACATGAACGATCCGGGCACCGTCACGAAGACCTGGCTGCGCAGCCTCGCGGTATCCGATACGCTCGGCTTCCTCGACGACCGCGTGCTGTTCACGATCGGCGCGCGGCGCCAGTCGATCTCGGTCGACAACTTCGACTACACGGGCGCGGTCGCCACCACCTACAGCGACGCGATCACGACGCCGGTGTTCGGTCTCGTCGTGAAGCCGTGGCGCAACGTGTCGATCTTCGCGAACCGCAGCGAGGCGCTCGCACAGGGCGAGATCGCGCCGAACACCGCACGCAACGCGGGCCAGGCGCTGTCGCCGTACCGGTCGAAGCAATATGAAGCCGGCGTCCGCTACGACACCGACAAGTACGGCGCGTCGCTCGCGCTGTTCCAGATCGAGAAGCCGATGGCGTACACCGATCCGGCGACGAACCTGTACGGCGCCGACGGCACGCAGCGGCACCGCGGCATCGAGACGGCCGTGTACGGCGAGCCGTGGAAAGGCGTGCGGCTGATCGCGGGCGCGACGTATCTCGACGCGACGCTGCGGAACACGGCGGGCGGCGCGAACGACGGCCACCGGCCGATCGGCGTGCCGTCGTTCCTGCTCAACGCGGGCGCCGAATACGACGTGCCGATGCTGAACGGACTCACGCTGACCGCGCGCTGGATCCACACGGGGCCGCAGTACCTGGACGTGGCGAACACGATGTCGATTCAGGCGTGGGACCGCTTCGATCTCGGCGCGCGTTACGCGACGAACCTGTTCGGCAAGAAGACGACGTTCCGCGCGACCGTGCGCAACGTCGCGAACAAGTCGTACTGGTCGTCGACGATCGGCGGATATCTGACGCAGGGCGACCCGCGCTCGGTGTGGCTGTCGGTGACGACGGATTTCTGACGGGCGCCGAAGGGGGTGGCGGGCAGCCGCCAGAGTTTGCTATACTCTCGGTCTTCCGGAGAGATGGATGAGTGGTTTAAGTCGCACGCCTGGAAAGCGTGTATAGGTTAATCGCCTATCGGGGGTTCGAATCCCCCTCTCTCCGCCAGTATTCAATGCCCGCGCCAGCGGGCATTTTCGTTTCCGGAGAAAAGCAGGCCGATGGTTCGGCGGCGGGAGTTCGAACGGATTCGCTTGCAATCGAATCCGCGGAATCTGCGGCCAGCGCTTGTGCGGGCGAATCGCCCTCTCCTCGCCAAAAGCATGAAGCCAGCCGATTTCCTGAGAAGTCAGGGGGCTTTCCATTCGGCACGTCGACACCGTGCTCCCGCCTGCGCTCACGGATGCCGAATGTAATCCACCAGCGCCCGCGTATATTCATCCGGCCGCTTGTCGCACAGACTCACCGCGATCGCCACCGCGAACCCCGCCGGCACGCCGAACACGCCTGAGCTGATCGGCTCGATCCCGAACCACGCGCGCCCGGCGAACCCGGTCAGTTGCGTGAAGAACGGATAAGTCGACACGATGTAGTACACGCACACCGCCAAGCCCGTCACCATCCCGGCGATCGCGCCGCGCGTCGTCGTGCGCTTCCAGAACACGCCCAGCACCAGCACCGGGAAAAAGCTCGACGCCGCCAGCGAAAACGCGGCGCCGACGAGAAACAGGATCTTCCCGGTATTGAGCGACGCGACATACGACGCGAACAACGCCACCCCCAGCAGCAGCACCTTCGAGATCGTCACGCGCCGCTGGCTCGTCGCATCGGGCGCGACCATGCAGTAATAGACGTCGTGCGACAGTGCGTTCGCGATCGTCAGCAACAGCCCGTCCGCGGTCGACAGCGCCGCGGCCAGCGCACCGGCCGCGATCAGCCCCGACACCACGTACGGCAGCCCCGCGATCTCCGGCGCGGCCAGGACGACCATGTCCGGCTGCATCTGGATTTCCGACCAGTGCACGATGCCGTCGCGAATCACCTCGACGACGCTGATCAGGTCGGGTTCGAAGTGATGCCATTGCGTGACCCACGCCGGCAATTCGGCGAACGGCCGCCCGACGAGATTCGCGAGGATCTCGTACTTGATCAGCACCGCGAGCACCGGCACGCTCAGGTAGAACAGCGCGATGAAGAACAGGGTCCAGCCGACGGAGCGCCGTGCGGACGCGACCGACGTGGTCGTGTTGTAGCGCGTCAGGATGTGCGGCAGGCTCGCGGTGCCGAGCGACAGGCACAGCAGCAGCGCGAGGAAATTCCGCTCGCGCGGCTTGCGTTCGTCTTCGCTCGCGGCCGGAAACGGCTCGTGCATCGGCACGGGCGGCTCGGCACGCGCGAGGAGGTCGTCACGCGCCTGTGTCCACGCCACGCGCGCCGCCGCCGGATCGCGCGGGAAATCGGCCAGATCGCGCTCGAGCTGGCTGATCTCGCGCAGCGGCCCGTTGTGGCGCCGCAGGTCGGCAAGCCGGTCGACGAGATGCCGGCGCGCGTCCGCATGGGACGCCGGCAACCGGTCGAGCCGCGTCTGGATCTCCGCGGCTTGCCGGCGGTACGCATCACGCACCTGCTGCTCGTCGCGCGCGTCGCGCACCTGCGCCTCGCGGCCCGCGACGCGCACCATCAGCTTGCCGTAATTGAACTGCGGCACGGGCCCGAGGCCATTCTTCATCGCGATCAGCGACACCGGAATCAGGATCGCGCTGATCAGGATGATGTACTGCGCGACCTGCGTCCACGTGACCGCCCGCATCCCGCCGAGAAACGAGCACACGAGAATGCCCGCGAGCCCGCAGAAGATGCCGATCGCGAAATCGACGCCGATGAAGCGCGTCGCGATCAGGCCGATCCCCTGGATCTGCGCGACCAGATACACGAACGAACACAGGATCGCCGCACCGGCGGCGAGCGCGCGCACGGCCGTGCTCGAAAAGCGCGTGCCGAGAAAATCGGGAATCGTGTAGCGCGCGAGCTTGCGCACATACGGCGCGAGCAGGAACGCGACGAGGCAGAACCCGCCCGTCCACCCCATCACGTACGCGAGCGCGTCGTAACCGGTGGCGTAGAGCGAGCCAGCCAGGCCGATGAACGACGCGGCCGACAGCCAGTCGGCCGCCGTCGCCATCCCGTTGAACGCGGACGGCACGCGCCGCCCGGCCACGTAATACTCGACGAGATCGGACGTGCGCGACAACAACCCGATCACCGCATACACGGCGATCGGCACGAACAGAAACACGTAGCCGATCCAGACGCCCGAGCCCGTCGCGCGCTCGATCCGCCACATCAGCAGCACGAACCCGAGAAACCCGAGCGTGTAGAGCGCGTACGCGCGTATCAGTCGATGCGTCAGCATGAATCAGCGCCCGCCGCTCGCAGGGCCGGCGCGTGCCGCATGCTCGTCGTACGCGCGGCGCAGCGTACGGTCCGCGCGTTGCATCAGCCCGATGTAGACGACGATCAGCACGAGGTAGACGAGAATCGCGCCCTGTGCGCCGACATAGAACGGCAGGCTGAAACCCGCGAAGCGAACGCCGGCGAGCGCAGGTCCGAAAAACGGCACGATGAACGACACCGCGAAGCCGATCACCATCAGCACCGCGATCAGCGCGACGTTGAAGCGCCAGTAGCGTGCGTGCGCACGCGCGAGCGGCGCGGGAACGGGGGGTGGCGCGGCAGGCGCCGAACGGGTCGGAACGGTCATGCCGTTATGTAGCAAAAAGCCCCTGCGCGGGCAATCCGGATTGCCGCGCAGGGGCTCGCGCGCATGACGCGCAACCGTGTGCTCAACGCACTTCGGTGAGCTGCTCGAGGATGGCCGGATTCTCGAGCGTGGACGTGTCCTGCGTGATCGCCTCGCCCTTGGCGAGCGAGCGCAACAGGCGCCGCATGATCTTGCCCGAGCGCGTCTTCGGCAGGTTGTCGCCGAAGCGGATGTCCTTCGGCTTCGCGATCGGCCCGATCTGCTTGCCGACCCAGTCGCGCAGCGCCTTCGCGAGCGCCGCGGCTTCGTCGCCTTCCGGGCGCGAACGCTTCAGCACGACGAACGCCACGACCGCCTCGCCCGTCGTGTCGTCCGGACGGCCGACCACCGCCGCCTCGGCCACCAGCTCGTGCGACACCAGCGCCGATTCGATCTCCATCGTGCCCAGCCGGTGGCCCGACACGTTCAGCACGTCGTCGATCCGGCCCATGATCGTGAAGTAGCCGGTCTCCTTGTCGCGCACGGTACCGTCGCCAGCGAGATACAGCCGGCCGCCGAGCTCCTCGGGGTAATAGCTCTTCCTGAAACGCTCCGGGTCGCCCCAGATCGTGCGGATCATCGCCGGCCACGGGCGCTTGACCACGAGAATCCCGCCTTGCCCGTTCGGCACGTCCTGGCCCGTCTCGTCGACCACCGCGGCCGTGATGCCCGGCAGCGGCAGCGTGCACGACCCCGGCACGGTCGGCGTCGCGCCCGGCAGCGGCGTGATCATGTGGCCGCCGGTTTCGGTCTGCCACCACGTGTCGACGATCGGGCAGCGCTCGTGGCCGACGTGCTTGTGGTACCACATCCACGCTTCCGGATTGATCGGCTCGCCCACCGTGCCGATGATGCGCAGGCTCGACAGGTCGTAGCTCTTCGGGTGAACCTTGTCGTCGGCTTCGGCCGCCTTGATCAGCGAGCGGATCGCGGTCGGCGCGGTGTAGAACACGGTGACCTTGTGATCGTCGATCATCTTCCAGAACCGGCCGGCGTCCGGATAAGTCGGCACGCCTTCGAACACGACCTGCGTGCCGCCGCATGCGAGCGGCCCGTAGGTGATGTACGTATGGCCGGTGACCCAGCCGATGTCGGCCGTGCACCAGAACACGTCCGTGGGCTTCCAGTCGAAGGTCCACTTCATCGTCTGCGCGGCCCACAGCAGGTAGCCGCCCGTGCTGTGCTGCACGCCCTTCGGCTTGCCGGTCGAGCCCGACGTATACAGGATGAACAGCGGATGCTCGGCGCCGACCCAGGTCGGCTCGCACGTGTCGGACTCGCCGTCGGCGAGTTCGTGCATCCACAGGTCGCGCTCGGCATGCCAGTCGATCTTGCCGCCGGTGCGGCGATAGACGATCACGCTCTTGACCGCCTCGCAGCCGCCCATCGCGATCGCCTCGTCGGCGATGCTCTTGAGCGGCAGCGTCTTGCCGCCGCGGGCCTGCTCGTCGGCGGTGACGAGCGCGACCGCGCCGACGTCGACGAGCCGCTCGTTGAGCGATTTCGCGGAGAAGCCGCCGAACACGACCGAGTGCGTCGCGCCGATGCGCGCGCAGGCCTGCATCGCGACGATGCCTTCGATCGACATCGGCATGTAGATGACGACACGATCGCCCTTTGCGATGCCGCGTTTCTTCAGCGCATTCGCGAAGCGCGACACGCGTGCGAGCAGGTCGGCATAGGTGACGCGGGTGACGGTGCCGTCGTCGGCCTCGAAGATCACGGCGACGCGCTCGCCGTTGCCGGCTTCGACGTGGCGGTCGAGACAGTTGTACGACGCGTTCAGCTCGCCGTCCTCGAACCACGTGTAGAACGGCGCGTTGCGCTCGTCGAGCACCTGGGTGAACGGCTTGTGCCACGCGAGGCCCTCGCGCGCGAGGCGCGCCCAGAAGCCTTCGTAATCCTGCTCGGCCTCGGCGACGAGCGCGCGATAGGCCGGCATGCCGGAAATGGTCGCCGTCTTCTCGAGCGCCGCGGGCGGCGCGAACTGACGGGTTTCGTGAAGAACCGATTCAATCGCAGACATCGACTACCCCTTGGTGAACATGAATCCTCTGCATGGCGGCGCGATCGTGCACGCCGCGCGTCTTGGCCGGCGCTCGCGCGCCGCTGTCTCCCACCCACCCGCACGCGGCCGCGACGGCCTGCGCACGATGCTGCACCGCACCACATCACGCGAACGCGACCTGCGGCCCGGCAGTGTCCACGATAAGCGCTCCAACTTACCCGTCACTTACGCGGCATGGCCGCTTCATGCGCCGGGCGGCGCCGCATCGAGGCCGGCTTTACGCTGTTACAACCGCGACCCTACAATCCTAACTGAACTCGCCTTCCGGATTCCAGCTTGAATCGCTACGCCCTCTTCCTCATCCTGTCGATGCTGTTCGTCGGCAGCAACGTCGGTATCGGTAAATCCATCGTTGCATTCGTCCCCGTCGCCATCCTCGCCACGCTGCGCTTCGTGATCGCGATCGCCGTGCTGTGGCCGCTGTTCAGGCCCGTGAAAATGCGCGCGGTCAAGCGCGGCGAATGGCTGAACCTGTTCCTGCAAGCCTTCTTCGGCACCTTCATGTTCACGCTGCTGATGCTCAACGGCGTGCAGCGCACGAGCGCGGTGGCCGCGGGCGTCATCACGAGCACGATCCCGGCGATCGTCGCGCTGTTCGCGTGGCTGATCCTGCGTGAAAAGCCGAACGGCCGTGCGCTCGTGTCGATCGCGCTCGCGATCGTCGGCGTCGTGACGATCAACCTCGCCAACGGCAGCGCGGCCGGGCACGGTGCGCACGGCGACGCGTCCGGCTCGCTGACCGGCAACCTGCTGATCCTCGGCGCGGTGTGCTGCGAATCGATCTACGTGATCCTGTCGCGCCGGCTCACGCAAACGCTCGCGCCGATCGACATCTGCGCCTATACCCACCTGTTCGGCCTGTTCCTGATGCTGCCGCTCGGCGCGACGGCGCTGTGGCGCTTCGATTACGCGAGCGTGCCGGCCGGCACCTGGGCGCTCGTCGTCTGGTACGGGCTGTCGGCCAGCATCTTCTCGTTCTGGCTGTGGATGAAGGGTATCCGGCACGTGCCGGGCAGCCTGGCCGGCGTGTTCAGCGCGGTGCTGCCGATCGCCGCGGCCGCGTACGGCATCGCGTTCCTCGGCGAGCGCCCGACGCTCGCGCACGGCATCGCGCTCGCGTGCGTCGTCACCGGCATCGTGCTCGCCAGCCTGCGTGTGAAAAACGTGCCGGCCGCCGCCTCGTGATCCGTCCCTCGCAGTACCGGCGCGTCGCTGCAGCCGCGCCGGCCGACGCGTTACAATAGCGCGCCTTTTCAAGATTACCCCCGATACCTGCGCCCCGCGCCCGTACTCCGACATGTCCGCCCCGCATTCGCCCGGCCGCCCCGGCCGTCGCCCGCTTCGACCGCTTCCCGCGCTGATTTTCATGAGCCGCTGGCTCCAGGTTCCGCTTTACCTCGGCCTGATCGTCGCGCAGGCCGTCTACGTATTCCTGTTCCTGAAAGAAGTCTGGCACCTGCTGTCGCATGCGACGGGCCTCGACGAAATCAGCGTGATGCTCGCGGTGCTCGGCCTGATCGACGTCGTGATGATCTCGAACCTGCTGATCATGGTGATCGTCGGCGGGTATGAAACGTTCGTGTCGCGGCTCGGCATCGAGGGCCATCCCGACGAGCCCGAATGGCTCGACCACGTGAACGCGGGCGTGCTGAAGGTCAAGCTGTCGATGGCGCTGATCAGCATTTCGTCGATCCACCTGCTGAAGACCTTCATCAACCCCGACCAGCACACGACGCACGCGATCATGTGGCAGGTGATCATCCACGTGTCGTTCCTCGTGTCGGCGCTCGTGATGGCGTGGGTCGATCGCCTGACGACGCACACGCATCCGGCCCATTTCCACGAGACGCATGCGCCAGCGGCGTCCCGACCGGCGGCCTGAACCGTCGGCCAACCCTTCCCCACTGTCCCCACAGAGTCTCAGCCATGACCGTCATCAAACAGGAAGACCTGATCCAGAGCATCGCGGATTCGCTGCAGTACATCAGCTACTACCACCCGCTCGACTACATCCAGGCCCTCGGCCGCGCGTACGAGCTGGAAGAGAGCCCGGCCGCGAAGGACGCGATCGCGCAGATCCTCACGAACAGCCGCATGTGCGCGGAAGGCAAGCGTCCGATCTGCCAGGACACCGGCATCGTGACGATCTTCGTGAAGGTCGGCATGGACGTGCGCTGGGACGGCGCGACGATGGGCGTGACCGACATGATCAACGAAGGCGTGCGCCGCGGTTACACGCACCCGGACAACGTGCTGCGCGCGTCGATCGTCAATCCGCCGGAAGGCGCCCGCAAGAACACGAAGGACAACACGCCGGCCGTGATCCACTACGAGATCGTGCCGGGCGACAAGGTCGACGTGCAGGTCGCGGCGAAGGGCGGCGGCTCGGAGAACAAGTCGAAGTTCGTGATGCTGAACCCGTCCGACTCGATCGTCGACTGGGTGCTGAAGACGGTCCCGACGATGGGCGCCGGCTGGTGCCCGCCCGGCATGCTCGGGATCGGCATCGGCGGCACCGCCGAGAAGGCGATGCTGATGGCGAAGGAATCGCTGATGGAGCCGATCGACATCCAGGAAATCATCGCGCGCGGCCCGAAGGACTGGGTCGAGGAACTGCGCGTCGAGCTGCACGAGAAGGTCAACGCGCTCGGCATCGGCGCGCAGGGCCTCGGCGGCCTCGCGACCGTGCTCGACGTGAAGATCATGGCGGCGCCGACGCACGCGGCCTCGAAGCCGGTCGCGCTGATTCCGAACTGCGCGGCCACGCGCCACGCGCACTTCGTGCTCGACGGTTCGGGCCCGGCCAAGCTCGAAGCGCCGTCGCTCGACGCCTGGCCGAAGGTGCAGTGGGAACCGAACACCGAAACCAGCAAGCGCGTCGACCTGAACACGCTGACGCCGGAAGAAGTCGCGAGCTGGACGCCGGGCCAGACGCTGCTGCTGTCGGGCAAGATGCTCACCGGCCGCGACGCCGCGCACAAGCGCATCGCCGACATGCTCGCGAAGGGCGAGAAGCTGCCGGTCGACTTCACGAACCGCGTGATCTACTACGTCGGCCCGGTCGATCCGGTGCGCGACGAAGTGGTCGGCCCGGCCGGCCCGACGACGGCCACGCGCATGGACAAGTTCACCGAGACGATGCTCGCTCAGACGGGTCTGATCTCGATGGTCGGCAAGGCCGAGCGCGGGCCGGTCGCGATCGATGCGATCAAGAAGCACAAGGCGGCCTACCTGATGGCGGTCGGCGGCGCGGCCTACCTCGTGTCGAAGGCGATCCGCGGCGCGAAGGTGCTCGCGTTCGAAGACCTCGGCATGGAAGCGATCTACGAGTTCGACGTGCAGGACATGCCGGTGACGGTCGCCGTCGATTCGTCGGGCACGTCGGTGCACCAGACGGGTCCGAAGGAATGGCAGGCGAAGATCGGCAAGATCCCGGTCGCTGCCGCTTAAGCGCGATCGAACGAAAGGCCGGACGGACGTCCGGCCTTTTTACTTCTCATTCTCATTATTGTGCGCAGCCGGTTGTTCGAGGCTGATTCTCATTACACGCAAAAGGCAGGCCCGACAAGGCTTCGAGGCTTGGCTTTTCTCGTTCGAGCGATTATCGTTCGGTTTCTGAAGCCCCACTGAACAAGGAACAGCCATGCAAGGCGACAAGAAAGTCATCGAATATCTGAACGCCCAACTGAAGAATGAACTCACGGCGATCAACCAGTACTTCCTGCATGCGCGCATGTACAAGCACTGGGGCCTCGACAAACTCGGCAAGCACGAATACGACGAATCGATCGGCGAAATGAAACACGCCGACTGGCTGATCGAGCGCGTGTTCATGCTCGACGGCCTGCCGAACCTGCAGGACCTGCACAAGCTGCTCGTCGGCGAGGAAACCGAAGAGATCCTGAAGTGCGACCTGAAGCTCGAGCAGATCTCGCAGTCCACCTGCAAGGAAGCGATCGCCTACTGCGAATCGGTGCGCGACTACGTGTCGCGCGAGATCTTCGAGAAGATTCTCGACGATACCGAAGAGCACATCGACTGGCTCGAAACGCAGATCGACCTGATCGGCAAGGTCGGCCTGCAGAACTATCAGCAAACGATGATGGGTTCGCCCGAGTAATCGCGCCACCCGCCGGCCCGCCGCCCGCCCGACGATGACGAACCCGTCCGCCGCTACCGCTCCGCACGCCACCGCCCCTGTCGGCATCTTCGACTCGGGCCTCGGCGGCCTGTCGGTGCTGCGCGCCGCGCGCGCGCATCTGCCCGACGAATCGTTCGTCTACGTCGCCGACTCGCACCACGCGCCGTATGGCCCGCGCGACGAGGCATTCATCACGGAACGCACGCTGGCGATCGGCGAATGGCTCGCCCGCGAAGGCGCGAAAGCGCTCGTCATCGCGTGCAACACGGCAACGGCACGGGCGATCGCGGCGATCCGCGAACGCCTGTCGATTCCGCTCGTCGGCGTCGAGCCGGGCATCAAGCCGGCCGCCGCGCTGTCCGCGACCGGCGTCGCGGGCGTGCTCGCCACGCAATCCACGTTGAACAGCCCGCGCTTCCAGGCGCTGCTCGACCGCTACGGCGCGGGCCGTCGCTTCATCTGCCAACCCGGCCACGGGCTCGTCGAAGCGATCGAACGCGGCGACACGAATTCCCCCGCGTTGCGCGCGCTGCTCGAGCGTTACATCCAGCCGATGCTCGACGACGGCGCCGATACGCTGGTCCTCGGCTGCACGCACTATCCGTTCTTCACGGAAACGATTCGTAACCTTGTGGGCGAGCGCCTGACGATCGTCGACACGAGCGATGCCATCGCCCGCCAGCTCGCGCGGGTGCTCGACGAACGCGGGCTGCGCGCGCCGGCCGGCACGCACGCCGCGCCGCCGCGCTTCTGTTCGACGAGCGACGGCCTGCAACTGCGCGCGCTCGCGTCGACGCTGCTCGGCCTCGAGGCGCCGGTCGAATCCGTCACCATTTCCTCGCCGAACGCGCACGCCTGCGCGACCGCCTGACGCGGGCCGGCAGGTCCGCTCGCCCTGCTTCGCCACGCCCACCGCTTCAAGGGTCCGATGGCTTTAAAAAAAGCCGACCCAGGCTTGTCAACGTCTGCAAAATTAATGATAATAATTCGCATTAACGTTAGCTATCGCAACTCATCATGATCGTCTGCGTGTGCAAGTCTGTTTCCGATCGCAAGATTCGCGCGTCCCTCGCCGAGGGCGTGAACTCTTTCGATGAACTCCAGTTCGAGCTCGGCGTGGCCACGTGCTGCGGCAAGTGCGAGGAGTCCGTACGCGACCTCATGGCCGAGCAAGGCGTCTGCGCGAGCCGGTGCGGCGTCGAGCATCATGCGCATCCGATCCCGGTCACGTTCTACGACCGCAAGGCGGCCTGAGCGACACCGAGCGTGCGCATGCGGCCAGGCCGCATTTTTTGTTGTGACCGTCAGCAAGCCACCGTCTGCGCGAGCCAACGGCTTACCTGCCAAGGAGCCTGTGATGGAATTGCTGATCGGATTCGTAACCACCGTTTGCATCTCGCTGCTGATCTTCCGCAAGTGATGCCGATTCACCCGCCGCGCCCCGGGTGCGGCGTCGTTCTTTCAAGCTAACATGCAGGCTTCGCATCTCGCTCCTGCCGGCGCCATGCCGGCTGCACCACGTATGAATTCCCGAGTGATCGTCGTCGCGGTCGGTGTGCTTGCCGCACACGCGATCATGCTCACGGCCGCGTGGCTCCATCGCAACACGCCACCGCCGAAATCGGTCGAGGTCCAGACGATCACCGCGCAGCTCATCACGCCTGCGCCGATCGCGCAGCAGGTCGCGGCCGAGTCGATCCCGCAACCCGCGCCGCCGAAGCCCGTGCCGCGCGTGAAGCCGAAGGTCGAGCCGAAGCCGGTGCAGAAAGCGGCGAAGCCGACCCCGCAACCGGTTGCGCCGTCACCGGCCCCGTCGCCCGTCCCCGCTCCCGCCGCCGATCCGACACCGGCTCCCGCCGCGCCCGCTCCCGCGGCACCGGCCGCCACGCCGGCCCCGGCGCGCGAAACGATGCAGGTCAGCGCGCCGAAGAACGTGCCGACGCTCCAATGCAACTTCGTGAAGCCCGACTATCCGTCGATGTCGCGCCGCCGCGGCGAATCGGGCACCGCCTATGTTCACTTCGTCGTCGGCGTGACCGGCAAGATCGAAAGCATCGATCTGCAAAAGAGCAGCGGCTATCCGCGCCTCGACGATGCCGCCCTCGACGCGATGCGCTCGACCACCTGCCGTCCGTATGTCGAGAACGGCCAGGCGATCCGCGCCGCCCGCACGCAGCCCTACAGCTTCGGGCTCACCGACTAACCTGCCTCATCCGGAAGATTCAAAGGAAACAAAAATGCAAAGCTACGGTATCGCGCACGTCTGGGCGCAAGGTGATTTCGTCACACGCGCGATTGCGATCACGCTGCTCGTGATGTCGGTCCTGTCGTGGATCGTGATCGTCGTCAAAGGCTGGAACGTGATCCGCCTGAATCGCCTCACGAAGAACGCCGAACAGGCATTCTGGCATTCCGACAATTTCGACGACGGCATCAAGAAGCTCGGCCTCGCCGCCTCGACGCCGAACGACAACCCGTTCCTCGCGCTCGCGCTGTCGGGCAAGGAAGCCGCCGACCACCACCATCAGACGCAGCCGCACCTGCACGATCGCATGGACGTATCGGACTGGGTCACGCGCTGCCTGAAGGACACGATGGACGAAGGCATTTCGCGCATGCAGAGCGGCCTCGCGATCCTCGCATCGGTCGGCAGCACGGCGCCGTTCGTCGGCCTGTTCGGCACGGTCTGGGGGATCTACCACGCGCTGCTCGCGATCGGCGCCACCGGCCAGACGTCGATCGACCAGGTCGCGGGCCCGGTCGGCGAATCGCTGATCATGACGGCCTTCGGCCTGTTCGTCGCGATTCCCGCCGTGCTCGGCTACAACGCACTGACCCGCGCGAACAAGGGTGTCGTCAGCAAGCTGCGCCGCTTCGCGCACGGCCTGCACGCGTACTTCGTGACGGGCGCGAGCCTCGCGTCGTCGTCGACGCGCGACGGCCTGCGTCTCGCATCGCGCGCCGCCAGCTGAGACGAGGTGATCCATGGCCATGAACACCGGTTTCAGCGACGATGACGACGATGCCGTGATGAGCGAGATCAACATGACGCCGCTCGTCGACGTCATGCTCGTACTCCTGATCATTTTTCTCGTGACGATCCCGGCAATGCAGCATGCGGTGAAGATCGACCTGCCGCACGCCAGCAGCCAGCCCGTCGACGAAAAGCCGCAGACCGTCGACGTCGCGATCCAGGGCGACGGCACGATCCTGTGGGACGACCACACGGTCACGCGCGAACAACTGCAGGCACGCATCGCGGAAGCCGCGAAACGCACGCCGCAGCCGGAATTGCACCTGCGCGCGGACCGCAAGGTGGCGTACGAGCACGTCGCGGAAGTGATGTCGGATGCGCAGGCAGGCGGCTTGACGAAGCTCGGCTTCGTGACGGAGCCGGGCGCAAAAGCAAAATAACGTGCACACGTCCCGCCGCCGGTAGTAACTGGCGCACCTAGTCGGGCGTCCCTAGCCGGGCGTCCCTAACCGGGCGTCCCTAACCGGGCGTCCCCAACCGGGCGTCCCCAACCGGGCGTCCCCAAAGTAAAAGGCCTTCATCGCCAGATGAAGGCCTTTTTTCATGCGCACGCGGGCGCCTTCGGGCGGCGGGCTCTTCGGCGGTATCGGTTGCGCCTCGAGCAACGCAAATGCGACTCTGCCGTGGTCTGCACGGACTGCGCGTTCTGCCCTATCTGGCTCACAATATATGCGGCCACCTGATTTCGCTCAGAACTTCCTTCACGAAATGGGATTTCAATATAGGCCCGCCCGTCCGCGCATTCAAGGTTCCGGCGATTGAAACTTGCGATTGCAGGCGACGCTTCAATGACAAAACAAATTTGCGTCGTCGTGGGCGCCGTGTTCAGGTCGCCGAAACATCGGCCGCCGCTTCCTTCTTCGCGCGCTCGGGGCAACCCGGCTCCTTGTACGCGCCATGGTCGAGCTTCTCGACCAGGTAATCGACGAACGCACGTACCGCGGGCGGCATCCCCTGTCGCGATACGAACACCGCATACAGCTGCGGCACCGGCAGCGTCCAGCCGGGCATCACGGGCGACAGTTGCCCCGCGCGCAGCGCGTTGCCGTACATCATCTCCGGCAGCGCCGCGATGCCTAGGCCATCGAGCACGGCTTCGCGGATCGTCATCAGGTCGGCCGTCACGAGCCGCGGATCGTGCTCGTGCACGTGGCGCGTTCCGTCCGGCGCGATCAGGTTGAATACGTGCCGACCGTCGACGCTCGGCGTATCGAGCGTCTCGAAGCCGGTCAGGTCGTCCGGCGCCAGCGGCGGCGCATTCTGGCTCAGCAGGCTCGGCGCGCCGACCAGCATCTGCTCGGTGCGCCACAGCGGCCGCACGACGATGTTGGCGTTCTGCGGCGGCTCCGAGCGCACGCGCAACGCGACGTCGATCGAATCCTCGAACAGGTCGATCACGCGATTCGTCACGCGCACATGCACCTTCACCTCGGGGTAGCGGCGCAGGAATTCGGGCAGGATGCGCGACAGCATCGTCTGCGACAGCGTCACCGGCACGCTGACGCGCACCGAGCCGCGCGGTGACGCGCGCAACTGCTGCACCGCATTCATCGCGGCCCTCGCTTCGGCGAGCATCGCCTGGCAATGCTGGTAGAACAGCTCGCCCGCCTCGGTCAGTGCGAGCTTGCGCGTCGAACGCTGCAGCAGGCGCACGCCGAGCGCCGCCTCGAGTTCGGTCAGGCGCCGCGACAGCCGCGATTTCGAGATGCCCAGCACGCGCTCGGCGGCCGAGAAGCCGCCATGTTCCACGACCTGCGAGAAGTACATCAGGTCGTTCAGGTTATGTGCATCGATATTCATCTCATCGTTCCAATTTCAGAACAATCCATTGCGAACCGCCGCGAATCGCGCGGTAAAACGCCCCATATAATAGCGCCATGTTTCAAAAATAACGCTATTCCGATGATGTCGAGGGCTTCCCATGACCACCGCTCGCTCGCTTGATCGCACCTACCCCGCGCTTCGCACCATCGAAGGCGGCGGTTTCGTGGTTCACCGCCCGTTCCCGACGCGGCTGCTGATGGATTTCGATCCGTTCCTGCTGCTCGACGAAATGGGGCCCGTCGACTACGCCCCCGGCGAAGCCGTCGGCGCGCCCGATCATCCGCATCGCGGCTTCGAAACCGTGACCTACGCGCTCGACGGACGTTTCCGTCATCGCGACTCGTCCGGCCATGCCGGCACACTCGGCCCCGGCGACGTGCAGTGGATGACGGCCGGCGCCGGCGTCGTGCACAGCGAGATGCCGGACCCGGCGTTCGCTCAGGCAGGCGGGCGCTCCCATGGCTTCCAGCTGTGGGTCAATCTGCCTCGCCGCGACAAAATGATCGCGCCGCGTTACCAGGAAATCCCGGCTGCCCGCATTCCGACCGCGACGTCGCCGGACGGCCGCGCGCACGTGCGCGTCATCGCCGGCGAAGCGTTCGGCGTACAGGCCGCGATCGAGACGCGCACGCCGATCCTCTATCAGCATTTCACGCTGGAACCCGGCGCAACGGTCACGCAGCCCGTGCCGGCCGGTTACCGCGTGTTCGCCTATCCGATCGACAGAACGGGCCTCTACGGGCCCGACCGGCAGGCTGTCGACGCACGGCGCATGATCGTCTACGGCGACGACGGCGACGCTGTCACGTTCGCTGCCGGCGATACGTCGCTCGACCTGCTGCTGATCGGCGGCGTGCCGCTCAACGAGCCGATCGTCCGTTACGGCCCGTTCGTGATGAATACCGAGGAAGAAATCCGGCAGGCCGTCGTCGACTACCAGACCGGCCGCATGGGCCGCATCGATGCGTGAGCCAGTGAAGCGCAGGTGCCGCGAAGCCCGTGGTTTTGCGTCACAATGCGTGCTTGAATCATGCATGTGGCGACCCGCCACCAGAAGGAACTCCAGCCCTTGAACTTCGAACATCTGATCCAGATCAACTCCGACGATCCGGCCGTGCCGGCCCTCACCCGCGACCAGCTCTGGGAAGGCCTCGTGCTGCGCGCGGAACAGCCGCAGCTGTTCGTGATCGGTCTCGACAGCTGCGTCATCCACGAACGGACGGACACGACGCTCGAACGCGAACTGCATTACGGCCACGCGACCGTGCGCGACCACGTGACGTTCACGCCGAACCAGCAGGTCCGCTACGACATCCGCGCGGCCGACGGCGAGATCGGCGGCTCATTGACGATGACGATCGAGGAGCGCGACGACAACGAGCTGTTCCTGCGTTTCGAGTACCGCACGACGCTGACGGTCACGGACGACAGCGAAGAAGCGCGACAGACGCACGGGATCGTCAAGGAGGCGTACCGCACGTCGGATATCGATACCGTTCGCCTGATCCGCGAATACGCGCAGGGTCGCAAGGATCCCGATCCGCTGCACTGAATCCCCGTGGCGGCCTGCGGGCCGCCTTTCTTGATTCAAGCTATCAGAACTGACATCTCAATTGATAAAGAGTTTTTGTAAATGGGAATGGTTATCATTTAGAATTCATTCCATCGTATCGACAGTCACCGCTCAAACCGAATGACCGACACCATGCGCCCGACCACGCTGACCCTGCGCCGCACCACCGGCACCGCAGCCAGCAGCCGTCAGAAGACGGCAGCGGTCACCACGCCGGCGAAACCCGCCGGCAACCGCGATGCAGGCACGCGGGTCGTCAACAGCGATGCGCTGCTGCAAGGCCAAAGCCACGTCAGCATCGCGCATAACGGAGAGACTTATCAGTTGCGCGCCACGCGGCTCGGCAAACTGATCCTGACGAAGTAACGACCGAGTATTGTGGGGACCACCTCCCTGAGAGGTGTTGGGCAGTAGCCAGCGTAACGGCTTGCACGCGAGATCTAGACCCCTTCGTGCAAACACACTCAAGCAGCCGTTGCAGCAAGCCAAGCCACTTTTTTTGGTTCTCGCACCAGGAAGAAAAAAGCGACACGTCGAAGGACGTGTCGCTTTTTTGTTTGAGCAGACAATGCGCGCAGCACGTTGCCCGGGTGGCGTTGCTGCCGTCGATGCGCGACAGCGAGAGCGGCATGCGCGCCGCGTCAGAACCCCCAGAACATCAACCACCATGCGCTGTCGACGACGGCCAGCCCGACGGCGAACCACGCGAATGCCGCGAGCCGGCGCGGCCACGCCGCATAGCGCCCCGTTACCTTCCACGCGAGCCACGCACTCCACACGTTGGCGCCGACCAGAATCGCGATACGCACATCGGATGCCCAGCCGAGCGGCACATGCTCGGCGCGCAGCAACGACAGCGTCGTGGCCGACAGCCCGAGGAACACGCCCGCACCCGCGATCGGGATCAGCGCCTGTGCGAGGTGATGCAGGCGCACGCGATCGAAGCGGCCGAGCATCAGCGTGGCGCCGGCCAGCAACACCAGCAGCGCCGTGCCGTACACGAGGCCCGTGCCGACGATGTAGCTGACGACCAGCCCGCCATCGAGCCACGAGAACACGTCGTTGCGGTCCGGGTAGTGCGTGAGCAGGAACCACGGCGCATTGGTCTCGAGCGGCCACGTGATGTCGCGGTCGATCAGCCAGCCCGCGAGCCATTGCTTGATCTGCACGAACCAGGGACTGACGGTCCAGTGGAACGCGCCGATCGCCACGCCGAGCAGGCCGTACAGGATCAGCGCGGTGTCCCACGGGTTGGCCTGTTCCGCACCGAGGTTCACGACTTCGTCGGACGGCGAACGCAGCGACAGCGAAATCGCGTCGCGGTGCCCGCTGCAGCGGCCGCACATATGGCAGGCCGCCGCACCCTTCATGTTGCGCAACGGCACGAGCGGCGCGCAGTTGATCGGAATCACGCGATGGCCGTGCTCGCCGTTCTTGTAAGAACGGCGCCATGCATCCTCGTCGACCTTGTAGCGCATCGGCGCAAGCCGTGCGAGCAGCCCGAACACGCCGTTGACCGGACACAGGTACTTGCACCACACGCGTTTCTCGCGGCCGTACAGCACGCCGATCACGATCGCGCCGACGGTCGAGCCGCCGAGCACGAACAGCACCGCGAGCGGGTACTGGTACACGCTCACCATCTGCCCGTAGATCGTCGTGATGCCGAACGCGACGAACGGCCAGCCGCCCCACCGGATCCAGCGCGGAATCGGGCCGCCGCGGCCGAACTTGCTCGCGTATTCGGTGAGCGCGCCCTCCGGGCACAGCACACCGCACCAGACGCGGCCGAGCATCACCATCGACAGCAGCACGAACGGCCACCAGATACCCCAGAACGCGAACTGCGCGATGAGCGTGAGGTTGTTCCACAGGTGCGCGGAATCGTCGGGCAGCGGCAACACCGCCGGCACGATGATCAGGAACGCGTAGACGGCGACGACGATCCACTGGATACCGCGGATCAGCGCACCGTGGCGCTGCATCCACTGGCCGGCCTGCGCGAGCCAGCCCGGCTTGACGGCGGCGACGACACTCATGCCGCGCGACCCGCTGCGACGGCCGGACGGCGGCTCGCGCGCTTCATCAGCAGCCAGACGACCGCCCAGTACACCGCATACGCCACCAGGTTGGTCAGCGCCGGGTGCGCACGATAGCCGGTCAGCGTCGCGACGAGCGAACCGAACGTGCCCGAATCATCGAGGATCGCGGACGTATCCCACACCTGCGAGATGCCGAGCGGCAGGATTTCCTTGTCGATCAGCTTGTCGATGCCGGTCTGGAACAGGCCCGCGCCGAGAAACAGCAGCATCACCTCGGTGACGCGGAAGAAATGCCGCCACGAAAAATACTTGCCGCCGAGCTGCAGCAGATAGAACGTGAGGAACGCGAGGCCGAGACCGATCACGACCGCGAGCATCTGGCTACCGTCGACGTGGCCCGACTGGCCGAAACCGAGGCCGTACAGGAAGATCACCGTCTCGCTGCCTTCGCGCGCGATCGCGAGCGCGACCAGCACGGCGACGCCCCACCAGTTCGAATCGCGCGTGCTTTGCTGCAGCGACTGCTCCATGTCGCGCTTCAGCGTGCGGCCGTTCCGGCGCATCCACAGCACCATCTGCACGATCAGCACGCATGCGATCAGCACCATCGCCGTCTGGAAATAGTCCTGCGCATCGCCGGACAACACCTCGGTGAACCCGACCAGCGCGGCGCCGAGGCCGACGGCCATCAGCAGGCCGACGCCGACGCCGGCCCAGAGGAAAGGCAGGCCGCGGCGCGCGTCGTCGTCGCCGTTTTTCAGCCATGCATAGAGAATGCCGACGACGAGCAGCGCTTCGACGCTCTCCCGCCAGACGATGAACAAGATCTGACCCATCGATACCTCCTGACGCACGGGGCAAGGGACTGGACGCCCGCGCGCAGATAAAACGCGTTACTTCGCGACGATCACGCCCTGCGCCTGCTGGTGAAAATCGTCGAAAAACTTGTATTCGCCCGGCGACAGCGGGGCGACGACCACGAACGAATCGGCGCCCGGCGCGAGCACCTTCTCCTTGCGCAACTGCACGCTCTCGAATTCGGCGGCGCCCTTGCCGGTGTTCCTGATCTCGATCTTGAAACGCTGGCCGGCCGGCACTTCGATGCGTGCGGGATTCAGCTTGCCGTCCGTCATCTCGAGCTTGAACGTCGGCAGATCGGCCGCATGCGCCGCGCCGGCAAGCCACAGCGCAGCGGCTGCGGCAACGATTTTCTGGGGAATTTTCATTCTGGGTTCTCTACGCCGACGGCGCGCCGAAGCGCGCCGTTCGTCATGCCACCGATCAGTAACCGCCCTTCTTGCCGATACCGGCGAACGGGAAGTCGTACTCGAGCGTGATGGGCTTGAACCACGGGCCCACGCCCGTTTCCTTGTCGACGTGACGACCGAACGCCATGTGACCCGACTGCATCGGCGGCTTGACGACCATCGTCAGGTGATACTTGCCCGGGCCGGCGAGCTTCACGTTGTCGCCGTAGTGCGGGCCGTCGCTCGCGACCATGCCCATCAGGTCGCCCTCGGCCTTCCACTTCGTGTCGCCCTGCTTCGTCAGCTTGTACGTGACCTGCAGGTACGGCATCCAGTCGCCTTCCGCGAAACCGGTCGGGTTGTTCTTGACCGCATGGATGTCGGCCTCGAGGTGGATGTCGGAATCCGACGCCTTGCGCATCATGCCTTCCGGGTCCATCGTGATCGGCTGCAGATACACCGCGCCGATTTCCATGCCGCCCTGGATCTGCTGCTTGCCGATCGGATACTCGGCCGCCGAGGCCGACATCGCGGCCAGCGCCGCCGCTACCGCAACCGTCGTGCGGATGAACGAAGAACCCAACATGGACACTCCTTGTTATTTGTCTGACTATCTTGACGACATGCGAGCCGCCGCCGGGCCGCCCGCTGGAAACACTAACGCGACGAAGAACGTTAATGCGAACTATTCTCAATACATGAGGAGTTTAGCACCGAACCCGTTTCGGAACAAACGGAGCGCGCCGTAAACCCCTGATCCGACAAGGCTTACAGGCGCTTTACCAAAAGGATTCGGTGACGCTTGGAAAGATTTACCGGCCGCCGCTGATGTGATCGCCGACGTTCGCGCCGAACACGCGTTCGCGCAGCACGGCAAGCTGGTCGCGGGTCGCGGCGGCCTTCTCGAATTCGAGGTTCTTCGCGTAGTCGGCCATCTGCTTCTCGAGACGCTTGATTTCCTTCGCGAGTTGCTTTTCCGACATGTCCTCGAATTTCGCGCGCTGCTGCGCCTCCTTCAACTCCGCACGCGCGTCGTCGGCGTTGTAGACGCCGTCGATGATGTCCTTGATGCGCTTCACGACGCCGCGCGGCGTGATGCCCATCTTTTCGTTGTAGGCGATCTGCTTCGCGCGGCGCCGCTCGGTTTCGTCGATCGCGCGCTTCATCGACTCGGTCATGTTGTCCGCGTAGAGAATCGCCTTGCCGTTCACGTTCCGCGCGGCACGGCCGATCGTCTGGATCAGCGAGCGCTCGGCGCGCAGGAAGCCTTCCTTGTCCGCGTCGAGGATCGCGACGAGCGACACTTCGGGAATGTCGAGGCCCTCGCGCAGCAGGTTGATCCCGACCAGCACGTCGAACGTGCCGAGCCGCAGATCGCGGATGATCTCCACGCGCTCGACCGTATCGATGTCGCTGTGCAGATAACGCACCTTGACGCCATGGTCGGCCAGGAACTCGGTCAGCTGTTCGGCCATGCGCTTCGTCAGCACGGTGATCAGCACGCGCTCGCCGGCCTTCACGCGCGCGTTGATTTCGGTCAGCACGTCGTCGACCTGCGAGCTCGCCGGCCGCACTTCGATTTCCGGATCGACGAGGCCCGTCGGTCGCACGACCTGCTCGGCGATCTGCCCCGTCACGCGCTTCTCGTAGTCGGCCGGCGTGGCCGACACGAACACGACCTGGCGCATCTTGCGCTCGAACTCGTGGAATTTCAGCGGCCGGTTGTCGAGCGCCGACGGCAGGCGGAAGCCGTAATTGACGAGGTTTTCCTTGCGCGCGCGGTCGCCGTTGTACATGCCGTTCAGCTGGCCGATCAGCACGTGCGATTCGTCGAGCAGCATCAGCGCATCGGGCGGCAGGTAATCGACGAGCGTCGGCGGCGGATCGCCGGGCGCCGCGCCCGAGAAATGCCGCGAATAGTTCTCGATGCCCTTGCAGAAGCCGAGCTCCTGAAGCATCTCGAGATCGAAGCGCGTGCGCTGCTCGAGGCGCTGCGCCTCGACGAGCTTGCCCTCGCGATGGAAGAACTCGAGCCGTTCGCGCAATTCGTCCTTGATCGTCTCGACCGCGCGCATCACGGTGTCGCGCGGCGTCACGTAATGCGACGACGGATACACGGTGAAACGCGGAATCTTCTGCCGGACGCGCCCGGTCAGCGGGTCGAACAGGTGCAAGGTCTCGACCTCGTCGTCGAACAGCTCGACGCGCACAGCCATTTCCGCATGTTCGGCCGGGAAGATGTCGATCGTGTCGCCGCGCACGCGGAACGTGCCGCGCTGGAAATCCTGCTCGTTGCGCGTGTATTGCATCGCGATCAGCCGCGCGATCACGTCGCGCTGGCCGAGCTTGTCGCCGGTGCGCAGCGTGAGGATCATCTGGTGGTATTCGGACGGATTGCCGATACCGTAGATCGCCGACACCGTCGCGACGATCACCACGTCGCGGCGCTCCATCAGGCTCTTCGTCGCCGACAGCCGCATCTGCTCGATGTGCTCGTTGATCGACGAGTCCTTCTCGATGAACAGGTCGCGCTGCGGCACGTAGGCCTCAGGCTGGTAGTAGTCGTAGTACGAGACGAAATACTCGACCGCGTTGCGCGGGAAGAATTCGCGAAACTCCGCGTAAAGCTGGGCCGCGAGCGTCTTGTTCGGCGCGAACACGATCGCCGGGCGGCCGAGCCGCGCGATCGTGTTGGCCATCGTGAAGGTCTTGCCCGAACCGGTCACGCCGAGCAGCGTCTGGAAGGCAAGGCCGTCGCCGACGCCTTCGACGAGCGTGTCGATCGCGGTCGGCTGATCGCCCGCGGGCGGATAGGGCTGGTAAAGCTGGAACGGCGACCCTTCGAAAGTGACGAATTTGGATTCGTCGAGCGCGTCGCCGACTTCGGCATGATGTTCGGACATGGAATGCGGCCGGAGCAAGGGCAAAGAAAGCATTCTAGCGCTTCGCGGCCGCGCGAACTGCTGTCGGCTCCTGACGCGCGACGGCCGCCCGAATTCACGATTCGCCGCCCCGATCGCGATGGAATCGCCGCCCCCGCCAGCGCGAATTCGCTACAATGTCAGGCTGCTGCGCTTTCCGGCGTCGCGCCGTTGGCGCGCTGTTCCGCGCCCGCGCTGCCGGCTGAAAGCCTGACCCTCTTTTCACTACTGCCGAATCATCATGTCGCTCTTCTCCGCTGTCCAGCTTGCTCCCCGCGACCCGATCCTGGGCCTGAACGAAGCCTTCAACGCCGACGCGCGTCCGACCAAGGTCAACCTCGGCGTCGGCGTGTACACGAACGAAGACGGCAAGATTCCGCTGCTGCGCGCGGTTCGCGACGCGGAGAAGGCGCGTGTCGAGGCCGGCCTGCCGCGCGGCTACCTGCCGATCGACGGGATCGCCGCCTACGATGCGGCCGTGCAGAAGCTGCTGCTCGGCAACGACTCGCAGCTGATCGCGGCGGGCCGCGTGGTCACGGCCCAGGCACTGGGCGGCACGGGTGCGCTGAAGATCGGCGCCGATTTCCTGCGCACCGTGAATCCGAACGTGAAGGTCGCGATCAGCGATCCGAGCTGGGAAAACCACCGCGCGCTGTTCGAAGCAGCCGGCTTCGAAGTCGTCGCGTACCCGTATTACGACGCGGCCACCAACGGCGTGAACTTCGAAGGCATGCTGTCGGCGCTGAACAGCTACGCGGCCGGCACGGTCGTCGTGCTGCATGCGTGCTGCCACAACCCGACCGGCGTGGACCTGACCGAAGCGCAGTGGCAGCAGGTCGTCGACGTCGTGAAGGCACGCAACCTCGTGCCGTTCCTCGACATGGCCTACCAGGGCTTCGGCGAGAACATCGAAGCCGATGCCGCTGCCGTGCGCCTGTTTGCCGCGGCCGACCTGAACGCGTTCGTGTCGTCGTCGTTCTCGAAGTCGTTCTCGCTGTACGGCGAGCGCGTCGGCGCGCTGTCGATCATCACGTCGAGCAAGGAAGAAGCCACGCGCGTGCTGTCGCAACTGAAGCGCGTGATCCGCACGAACTACTCGAACCCGCCGACCCACGGCGGCGCGGTGGTTGCGGCGGTGCTCGCGTCGCCGGAACTGCATGCGGCGTGGGTGCAGGAACTCGGCGAAATGCGCGACCGCATCCGCGCGATGCGCAACGGTCTCGTCGAGCGCCTGAAGGCGAGCGGCGTCGATCGCGATTTCAGCTTCATCAACGCACAGCGCGGGATGTTCTCGTATTCGGGCCTGACCTCGGCACAAGTCGATCGCCTGCGTGACGAGTTCGGCATCTATGCGGTCAGCACGGGCCGGATCTGCGTCGCCGCGCTGAACACGCGCAACCTCGACGCGGTCGCCAATGCGATCGCAGCGGTCCTGAAGTAAAGCGGCGCCGGGCGGCAGCCGTCACGGCTACACGCCCTGCCGACATGAAAAACGCGCTCCGTGGAGCGCGTTTTTTTGTTGTGCCGCTCAGCGCGGCGGGCGGCTACACTGCCCGCCTCCGCGTTACTGCATGAACCAGCCGTGGCTGACGACCACCGACTGGCCCGTGAGCGCGGCGCTCGGGAATGCCGACAGGAACAGCACCGTCTGCGCGACGTCCTGCACCGTCGTGAACACGCCGTCGACCGTGTTGCCGAGCATCACCTTCTTGATCACTTCCTCTTCGCTGATCCCGAGCTCCTTCGCCTGCTCCGGAATCTGCTTGTCGACCAGCGGCGTGCGCACGAAGCCCGGACACACGACGTGCGAGCGCACGTTGTGCTTCGCGCCTTCCTTCGCCAGCACGCGCGCCAGGCCCAGCAGCCCGTGCTTGGCCGTCACGTACGCCGACTTCAGCGGCGACGCTTCGTGCGAGTGCACCGAGCCCATGTAGATCACGACGCCGCCGCGATCGTCCTTGTACATGTGCTTGAGCGCGGCCTTCGTCGTCAGGAACGCGCCGTCCACGTGGATCGCCTGCATCTTCTTCCAGTCGGAGAACGAATAGTTCTCGATCGGGTTGACGATCTGGATACCGGCGTTCGACACGAGGATGTCGATCGAGCCGAACGCTTCGGCCACCTTGTCGATACCGGTGTTCACGGCTTCCTCGCTGGTCACGTCCATCGCGACGCCGATCGCCTTGCCGCCTGCCTTGTTGATCTCGTCAGCGACCGCGTTCGCGCCGTCCTGGTTCAGGTCGGCGATCGCGACGGCCGCGCCTGCCTTGGCCAGCTCCAGCGCGATTTCCTTGCCGATGCCGCTCGCGGCGCCCGTGACGACGGCGGTCTTGCCGCTCAGATCTGCTGCCATGTCCTTCTCCTCCCGTTGTCGGATCGATAAAACACGCGCCCGCCGCATCCGCGCTCATCGCGAAATCGTATCGGCGTGCCAGCCGTCATTGTGCACGATCGGCCCCGCCGTTCGCGCGCAAAACGTCTAAGCTTAAAGGTCGATTCCGTTCGACAGGAGGTTCTCATGCACTATCGACGGCTAGGCCGCTCCGGCCTGCAGATCAGCGAGCTTTCCCTCGGTTCGTGGGTGACGTACGGCAATCAGGTCGATCAGCGGGTCGCGCGCGAATGCCTCGCTGCGGCCCGCGACGCGGGCGTCAATTTCTTCGACAACGCCGAGGTCTACGCCGGCGGCAAATCCGAGGAAATCATGGGCCACGCGCTCAAGTCGCTCGACTGGCCGCGTATCAGCTATATCGTGTCCACGAAGTTCTTCTGGGGGCTCGCGGAAGCCCCGAACCAGTATCACACGCTGAACCGGAAATACCTGCTGAACGCGATCGACGGCTCGCTGCGCCGGCTGCAGCTCGACTATGTCGACCTCGTCTATTGCCATCGGCCCGACCCGCATACGCCGATCGAGGAAACCGTGTGGGCGATGAGCGACATGATCGTGCGCGGCAAGGCGCTGTACTGGGGCACGTCGGAATGGAGCGCCGACGAGATCCGCGCAGCGTGCGAGATCGCCGAGCGGCATCATCTGCACAAGCCGGTCGTCGAGCAGCCGCAGTACAACCTGTTCCACCGCACCCGGGTCGAACAGGAATATGCGCGGCTCTACGACGATTACGGTCTCGGCCTCACGACCTGGAGCCCGCTGGCGTCGGGGCTGCTCACCGGCAAGTACCGCAACGGCGTGCCGGCCGGCAGCCGCGCGCAGTTGCAGGGCTACGACTGGATGCGCGAACGCCTGACCGATCGGGCCGCCAACGACATCGTCGAACGGCTCGGCGAGATTGCCGCCGAACTCGGCTGCAGTACCGCCCAATTGGCAATCGCATGGGTGCTCGCGAATCCGCGCGTGAGTTCGGTCATCACGGGCGCATCGCGGGTCGACCAGATCGGCGACAACATGCGCGCGCTCGACGTTGCCGCGAAGCTGACGCCGGACGTGAAGCAACGCATCGAGGCGGTGGTCGGCGACGCATACGAGTAAGGCGACTCACGGCCACTCGCGTACAATACGCGGCCTCGGCGCCCGGCCTGACGGCCACGCACGATCCGCTTTCATCGATTCACCTTTCGTTTCAGGCAGCCCGCCATGCTCAGTTATCGTCACGGTTTTCACGCAGGCAACCACGCGGACGTGCTCAAGCACGCCGTCGTCGTCCAGCTGCTGCGCTACCTGAACAAGAAAGACAAATCGTACTGGTACATCGATACGCATGCAGGCGCCGGCGTGTACTCGCTGCGCGACGGTTATGCAGCGAAGACGTCGGAATTCGATACCGGCATCGGCCGGCTGTGGAACGAAAAGAACCTGCCGGAGGCGCTGGGCGACTACGTGGATGAAGTCCGCGCGCTGAACGCCGACGGCGAACTGCACTTCTATCCCGGCTCCCCGTACATCGCATGGCGGTCGATGCGCGAGCAGGATCGGATGCGCCTGTTCGAAATGCACACGACGGAAATCGATGTCCTGCGCCACAATTTCCGCGACGCGGGGCGACGCGCGATGATCTTCGCCGGTGACGGCTTCGAAGGTATCAAGGCGCTGCTGCCGCCGCCGCCGCGTCGTGCACTCGTACTGATCGATCCGTCCTACGAGGACAAGAAGGATTACGCGCGCGTGGTGAGTTGCGTGACGGAGTGCCTGAAGCGTTTCGCGACCGGCTGCTATGCCATCTGGTACCCGCAGGTCTCGCGGCTGGAATCGCAGCGCTTTCCCGAACAGTTGAAGCGCCTTCAACCGAACAACTGGCTGCACCTGACGCTGACGGTGTCGAATCCGCCGACCGACGGTCTGGGCCTCTACGGCAGCGGGATGTTCATCCTGAATCCGCCGTATACGCTCGCTCAGAGCATGAAAGAGGTACTGCCCTACCTGGTCGAGATGCTCGGACAGGATAGCGGTGCCCGCTGTCAGATCGAGCACCGCGGAAACTGATCGGGCGACTGGTCGTTACGGCTGCGGTCTCGGCGCGAGCCTCGGCTGGTTGGCCGGCTGCCCGCCCCAGGCGGGAACGTTGATATACGGGGCGACGAACAGCGGAACCGACGTGTTCGGCGCCTGCCCGGCCGGTGCCCGCATGCCTGCGGGCTCGACGATCGGCTCCGACGACAACGGTGCCGTCTGCAACACCAACCCGCCCTTGCCGTCCTGGATGCCGCGCTGCGTATCGAGAACGAGCGGCCTGGACGACGTCGCGGCACCGACCGCGAGGCCATGAACGAGCACGGCCGCGCCCAGAACGAGACGCGCGCGAGCACGACGACGCACATCGACACGCAAACGCATGATCGTGTCCTTCAGGATGAAAAGCAGGTGCATACCATAGCGCTGCGCCGACGTTTTCGCCAGATCCGGCGCACAAAAAAACAAAGCCCCGTCAATACGGGGCTTGCTTGTCGTTCGGTGCCGCTCGGCACCTGACGGTAACTTCGATTACAGCGAGTAGCCGTTGGTTTCGAGCGAGCGGATGCGGCTCTCGAGCTGGACGATGTCCGACGACGTGGCGAGGTAAGCCTCACGGCGCTCACGTTCTGCGGATTCGAACCAGTTGCTCAGCTTTTCGACGATGTAGGCGATCATGACGTTCTCCAAGGAAGAGGGACCCCTGGTGAATCGAGATTCAGGGATTTCCCGTATAGGGTTATCCCGAATTATAGCGATGCCGCACCAAGATGCTAGTGAAATACGCGCATGGAGGCCATTCCAATTCGGAATGACGGCAGTCGGGCCGCCCATAACCCGTTGATTTTTAGTGATATTGAAGCCGAGCTCGTTTTGAGACTCGAAGGTCTGCACTAATTTGGTTCGCCGGCGGGGTCGGCCAGGCGCGCCAAAATCGGGCATTCTGGCCGCCCGTCACCATGACAGTGCGCGGCCAGATCCGCCAGTGTGTCGCGCATGTCGCTCAGTTCCGCGATGCGTTTGTCGAGTTCGGCCACGTGCTCAAGCGCGATCGATTTCACTTCGGCACTGGCGCGGGAGCGATCCTGCCAGAGCATCAGCAGCTTGCGAATGTCTTCGACGAGGAAGCCGAGTCGTCGCGCCTGACGGATGAACCGCAGGATATGGATTTCGTCCGCGCCGTAGATCCGGTAGCCGGCATCGGTACGCTTGCTCGGCGCAAGAAGGCCGACTTGTTCGTAGTACCGGATCATTTTCGCGCTGACTCCGGATTCGCGCGACGCGTCGCCGATATTCATTCCCCCGCCCTCTTCATCAAGCTCTGGTTTCGAACACGAATGTCGACGGATGCTCGCGTCGACGACACTTCGATCGTATCAAATCACGGGGTTTCGTTCCGAGGGAGAGCTTGGCAGGCAGCAGGAACGTGGCTGACCGATCTCTGGCGCGCACGCGGTTGGGTTACGAGGAATGAGCGCGCTTCTCGCATTTTTGGGGCGCCGAAATGCAAAAACCCCCGCCTGGTTGGGCGGGGGTTTCTGGCTTAGGGAGCCTGACGATTACCTACTTTCACACGGGAATCCGCACTATCATCGGCGTAGAGTCGTTTCACGGTCCTGTTCGGGATGGGAAGGGGTGGGACCGACTCGCTATGGTCATCAGGCAAAGAGGGTTGTCCTGCTGGCGTGGCCAACAGAACCAATCTGGGAAGAAGCAGTAATT
>NZ_LOYP01000027.1:0-18643 GCF_001526365.1 Burkholderia sp. MSMB1835 | reverse complement strand
GGCTGTCGACAGGCCTAAACGCCACGAACAACGCCGTCGGTGCACTGTCGACTCAGGAATCGACCGACGTCGGATCGTTGTCGACCAGCCTGAATACGACCAACGGCAACGTCAGCTCGCTGTCGACAGGCCTGGACACCACCAACAGCAACGTGGTGAGTCTGTCGACTTCGGCCGCGGCCGGCATCAGCACGGCGCAAAGCGGCGTGAGCTCACTGTCGACGAGTCTGACCACGACCAACAGCACCCTCGGTGCGTTGTCGAACCAGGAGTCGGCCGACGTCGGATCGTTGTCGACCAGCTTGAATACGACCAACGGCAACGTCAGTTCGTTGTCGACGGGCCTGGACACTACCAACAGCAACGTGGTGAGTCTGTCGACTTCGGCCGCGGCCGGCATCAGCACGGCGCAAAGCGGCGTGAGTTCGCTGTCGACGAGTCTGAACACGACCAACAGCACCCTCGGTGCACTGTCGACCCAGGAATCGACCGACGTCGGATCGTTGTCGACCAGCCTGAACACCACCAACAGTAACGTCAGATCGTTGTCGACCAGCCTGAACACCACCAACAGTAACGTGGCGAGTCTGTCGACTTCGGCTGCGGCCGGTATCAGCACGGCGCAAAGCGGCGTGAGTTCGCTGTCGACGAGTCTAAACACGACCAACAGCACCCTCGGTGCACTGTCGACCCAGGAATCGACCGACGTCGGATCGTTGTCGACCAGCTTGAATACGACCAACGGCAACGTCAGTTCGTTGTCGACGGGCCTGGACACTACCAACAGCAACGTGGCGAGCCTGTCGACCTCCACTGCGGCCGGCATCAGCACGGCGCAAAGCGGCGTGACCTCCCTGTCAACGGGGCTCACCACCACGAACAGCAACGTGGCAAGCCTGTCGACCTCCGCTGCAGCCGGCATCAGCACGGCGCAAAGTGGCGTGAGTTCATTGTCGACGGGGCTGAACACGACCAACAGCAACGTGGCAAGCCTGTCGACCTCCGCTGCGGCCGGCATCAGCACGGCGCAAAGCGGCGTGACCTCCCTGTCAACGGGGCTGACCACCACGAACAGCAACGTGGCAAGCCTGTCGACCTCCGCTGCGGCCGGCATCAGCACGGCGCAAAGTGGCGTGAGTTCATTGTCGACGGGGCTGAACACGACCAACAGCAACGTGGCAAACCTGTCGACCTCGACGGCAGCCGGCATCAGCACGGCGCAAAGCGGCGTGACCTCCCTGTCGACGGGCCTGAACACGACCAACAGCAACGTGACAAGCCTGTCGACCTCGACGGCAGCCCGCATCAGCACGGCACAAAGCGGCGTGACTTCCCTGTCGACGGGCCTGAACACCACGAACAGCACCCTCGGGGCGCTGTCGACTAGGGAATCGACCGACGTGGGATCGCTGTCGACCAGCTTGAATACGACCAACAGCAACGTCAGCTCGCTGTCGACAAACCTGAACACGACGAACAGCACGGTCGGCTCGCTTTCCACGAGCTTGAACACGACGACCGGCAGGGTCAATTCACTGTCGACGAGTCTGAACACGATCAACAGCAACGTATCAAGCCTGTCGACATCCGCATCGACCGGAATCAGCGCGGCGGCGAACGGCGTGACTTCACTCTCGACGAGCCTGAACACGACGAACAGCAATCTGGCGTCATTGTCGACTTCGTATGCCGGCTCGATTGCGACCTGGCTGAACAGCCTGAGCACGGTCAACAGCAACCTGTCGACGTTGAGCACTTCCACATCGACCAGCGTGGTTCAGCTCTTCACCGGCGTTGCGTCTCTATCGACCGGCTTGAGTACGACAAACGGCAAGGTGACGACGTTGAATACCGCAGTGACATCGCTGTCGACGGGGCTGGCCTCCCTGTCCACGCAGATCAACTCCCCGGGGTTCGGCAAAGGCGGGTCGCAAAACACGAGTACGTCCCCTGCTACTGCGCTCTCGACCTCGACCTCGACAAGTACCAGTACCGCGCAAAGCACCTCATCGACAGGGACGACTTCGCTGTCTACCAGTTCGACTTCGCTGTCGACCGGCACAAGGGCCGTCTCTGCCGCGCAAGCGGTTCAGGGCACGTCGTCAGAGCCGGTCGCGACAGGCGCGGCGGCACAGGTCGCCAACAGTTCCGCCACGGCAGCGGGCACCAACGCGCTCGCCTCGGGAAACAACTCGGTTGCGCTCGGCGCGGGAGCGATAGCAACAGCGGCGAATTCGGTCGCGCTCGGCGCGGGCTCGATCGCGACCGAGTCGAACACGGTGTCGGTGGGCTCGCCTGACAACGAGCGCAGGATCACGAATCTGGCGCCTGGGATGAACCCGACGGACGCGGTCAACATGTCGCAATTGGGCGCCGTGCAGTCGAATGTGAATCAGGTGGCAAGGATGGCCTATTCCGGCATTGCCAGTGCCGCCGCGCTGACGATGATTCCTGAAGTCGACCCCGGGAAGACGCTCTCGTTCGGCATAGGTACGGCCGGCTACCAGGGATATCAGGCAGTGGCCCTTGGTTTTACCGCTCGAATCACGAACAACCTGAAGGTCAAGGGAGGGGTGGCGATCAACGGTGCGGGCGGCAATACGTATGGTGCTGGCGCAGCCTACCAGTGGTAAGCGGCGCATCCGCTCTCGGGTGAACGATCATGCGAATCGGAATGTCGGTTCTCACGCATGCGGGCGCGGGTGCCGACGAGTCCGGCGGCGGCGTCGATCGCGGCCGCCGGGTCGTGGCGCGTGCACCGGATCTTCCGATGCATGCGGCCCGCGTGCGTCACTGCGGCGGGCCGCCCGTGTCGGTCGAGCCCATCGCAACGCCGAACAAGCGCTGGCCTTCCTGGGTGTCCTCGACTCGCCAGCCCTCGGCGCTCAACGCGTCCCGTATCCGGTCGGCTTGCGCCCAGTCCTTGTTCGCCCTCGCGCGCTCACGATCACCGAGCAACACGCGAACGTGTTCCGGAACGTCGAACGCAACCGGCCGCCATTCGCGCAAACCGAGACCCAGCACGGTGTCGAAGCTGTCCACGGTCGCTTTCAGGGTCGCGGGCGGCAGGTTGCTCCGGACCAGATCCCACAGCACCGCGAGTGCCCTGGGCAGATTCAGGTCCTCGTTCGCTTCGGCGTCGAACCGCGCGGCGAAGTCCGCATCGACGCGTCCTCCGTCCGGCCAGCCCGCGTAGACGTGCCGGAGTCGATTCAGCGCGGTTTGCGCCGCGTCGAGCGACGCCCACGTGAAATGCAGCTTGCTTCGGTAATGGGCCGTCAGGCACAGGTAACGGTACGCGAGCGGATCGATGTTCCGGCTCTGCAAGGTCTGCAGACGGACGAAGTCGCCGCTCGACTTCGACATCTTCGCATCGGCGTCGAGCGTCAGAAAGTGCCCGTGCATCCAGTAATTCGCGAGGTGCGTGCCGTGGGCCGCCCGGGTCTGTGCGATCTCGTTGCTGTGATGCACGGCGACATGATCCTCGCCGCCGCAGTGAATATCGAACAACGTCCCGAGATACTTCGCCGACATCGCCGAGCACTCGATATGCCACCCCGGAAAGCCGCGCCCCCACGGGCTGTCCCATTCCATTTGCCGCTTGACGCCGGCCGGGCTGAACTTCCACAGCGCAAAATCCGTGATGCTCCGCTTCTCGCCCACCGCCACCCGCTTGCCCGCCCGCAAGCCCGCGCGGTCCAGCCGCGCGAGATAGCCGTAGTCATCCTGACGACTCGTGTCGAAGTAGAGGCCATCGCCCGTCCGATAGACATAGCCGGCCCGGTCGAGCGTATCGATGAATGCGATCTGTTCGGCGATGTGATCGGTGGCGCGGCACCAGACCGTCGGCTCGAGCAGGTTGAGCGCGCGCCAGTCCCGGACGAACGCGTCGGTGTAGCGCCGGGCGAGGTCCCACGCCGACTCGCCGGTCCGACGGCTGCCCTTCTCCATCTTGTCTTCGCCTTCGTCCGCATCCGAAGTCAGGTGGCCGACGTCGGTGATATTGACGACGTGCCGGACCACGTATCCGTTGCGAGCCAGCACACGGCGCAGAAGATCCTCGAACACGTAGGTTCTCAGGTTGCCGATATGGGCATCGTCGTAGACCGTCGGGCCGCAGCAGTACATGCCCACCTGCCCGGCGCGGATGGGGGTGAACGGGCGCACGGTACGCGACCAGGTGTCATACAGCGCAAGCGGCATCGAGTTTCTCCGTCCCGAAGAGGTGGGGCCCAAAAACAAAAAGGCCGCCTGTTTTGCATCACAGGCGGCCGGAAGGCGATTGCTTGAAAGTTTAGCGAGTTCGCTAGACGCAACTTCCCCCTGGCACGTTCTGACAACATGCACGGGCAAGCGACGAGAGGGAATGGGCGAGATCACGCATGCGGACGATGCTAGCGCCTATGGACGGCACGGGTCAAGACCATCGGACAGCCGTTCCCGGTGACGATCGCGAGGCAATGGCCGGACGGATCTCGCGCCCGCTCTCCCCATCGGACAAAAAAAAGCGCGAACCGCGGTTCGCGCCAAAGAGAGACCTCGCTGAAGACGTCACACCAACCCGCCACTCCGCTCAGAACGAATGCCGCATCCCGATCCGCACGTCGGCCTGCGTCTGCGTCGTCGACGGCGTGAAGCTGTAGCCGATCACCGCATCGACGCCCTGCGACGCGCGCAGGTAATCGCCGGAGATGTACACGTCCGTGCGCTTCGACAGCAGGTAATGCAGGCCCGCCGTGCCCTGGTTCCAGTGATGGCCCTCGAAGCGCGTGTGCTGGTAGCCCGCGATGAAGCTCAGCGCCGGCGTGAACTGGTACAGGCCGCCGCCTTCGTACACCTGCATGTGCGACGACTGGCCGAAGCCCTTGATCGTCGTGTACGAGTAGTTGGCGTCGAGCGTCAGCTTGCCGATCGTGTAGCTCGTGCCGATGCCGAACGTGCCCTGGCTGTCGACGTTCATCGGCGTGTTCGCGAACAGGTCGGTGCGCGCGCCGGTCGCCGGATCGACCGTGACGGTCTGCTGGCCGAGGAACGTATGCGTGCCGATCATCGCGTACGGGTCGAACGCGTAGATGCCGTTCGGATTGTTCAGGCGCGTGTACGCGGCGCCGATCGAGAAGTCGCCCTTCGTGAAGCTCGCGCCCGCGCTCCATGCGCTGTTGCGATGGAAGTTGCCCGCGACGTTGCCGAACGAGTACATCGCGCCGAACTTGAAGCCGCTCATGTCGTTCGACAGGAACTTCACCGAATTCGGCAGGCGGTCGCCGTTGAAACGGTCGAAGTCGCCCTGGTGGATCGCATAGCCGCTGCCCCACGCCGAAATGTTGTAGATCGACACGAGTTCGTTCGTGATGTCGAGCTGGTTGCCGAACGACAGCGTGCCCCAGTCGTTCTGCAGGCCCACGTACGCCTGCCGGCCGAATTCCGCGCCGCCGAAGCCGAGTTGCCCGTTGCCGAGATGGAAGCCGCTCTCGAGCGCGAACACGGCCTTCAGGCCGCCGCCCAGGTCCTCGGTGCCCTTGAGGCCGAAGCGGTTTCCGTAGGCGACGCCGTCGTCGAACTTGACCACGTGCGACCCGCCCGTGTTGTTCACGTACGTGATGCCGGCGTCGAGAATCCCGTACAGCGTGACGCTGCTCTGCGCATGCCCGATGGCGGGAATACAGGCCGCGCATGCAAGCGCGGCGGCTACGGCGACTTTCTTTTGCTTCATTGTCGACCACCCTCCCTGAACCGTTCGATGGAAAGAACCGTGGCTGGCGCGTGCCGCGATACGCCGGCTGATTCGAATTCGGTACGTCTGCTGGCTCCGGCATTTCGTTTTCCGCAATAACGCAGCCATTGGCGAAAAATACAAACCCATATTTCGCGTCACCCGTCTGAAGGCGACACTAAATGGTCACGATGCGACGGGTCGGGAAAACACGTAGACGGGCGGCACGGTAAAAACCGGCCGCCCCGGGGAGGGGAAATCAACGACCGTCGAGGGCCGCACGCACGGCCGGCAGGCCCGGCGCGCCGGTCGCCGTCGTCACGCCGTCGAGCCAGCCGGCGACCAGCGCCGGCTCGGCCTTCAGCGCATGCTGCGCCGCGAGCGCGGGCGACGTCTTGTGGTCGAGCATGTCGGCGATCATCCGGTTCTCGACGTCGACGGAGAACGTCATCTGCCGGAACAGCCGCGCGAGGTTCGTGCACTGGCCGGCGAACCCGGCACGCGCGACCGTGTTGACCGTCGCGCCGCCGTAGTTCGGGCCGAAATACGCATCGCCGCCCGACAGATACGTCAGACGGAACTTCGTGTTCATCAGATGCGGCTCCCACGCGAGAAACACGATCCAGCGCTTGTCGCGCACCGCCCGCTCGACCTGCGTGAGCATGCCCGTCTCGCTCGATTCGACGAGCGACCAGTTCGCGGACCCGAGCGCGTGGTCGGACAGCATCCGCTTGATGTTCTGGTTCGCGGGCGCGCCGGGCTCGATCCCGTAGATCTTGCCGCCGAAGCGGTCCGCGTAGCGCGCGAGATCGGCGAACGTCTGCACGCCGGCGGCGGCCACGTAGTCCGGCACCGCGAGCGTGAACTTCGCGCCGCTCAGGTTCGCGTGCAGCACGTCGATCGATTTCTCGTCGACGAACGGCTTCACGAGCGGCGCCTGCGCGGGCATCCAGTTGCCGAGGAACACGTCGACCTGCCCTTTCTTCAACCCCTGGTACGTGATCGGCACCGACAGGTTCGCCACGTCCTGCCGGTAGCCGAGCGCCTTCAGCACGACGCCCGCCATCGCATTCGTCGCGTCGATGTCGGTCCAGCCGGGCGCCGCCATCCTGACGTCGCTGCACGTCTGCGGATCGGCGGCAGACGCGGGCTGCGTCGCCACCCCGCACGCGGCGGCCGCGGCGAGCGCCGCGCCGATCCTTCGGATTGCTGCATTGCATTGCCGTTTCATGGTTCGCTTCCTCCGTCGTTCTTCAATGATCGCGATGCGGTGCGCTCAGCGCCCGACGCGCGGAAAACGCGCCATCGCTTCGAGCGTGTCGAGTTCGATGTGATTGCGCATGTAGCGCTGGCTCGCGTCGGTGAACGGCTGCCAGTCCCACGCCTGAATCCGGCCCTGCGTCGTCGCCGCGTAATGGAAGCGCCGGCGCCGCTGGCTCGCGCGCACCTGCCGGTCCAGTTCGGGCAGGTTCCAGCGCTGCGCGGCTTCCGCGCGGAACGCGGCGAGCACGTCGGCGGCTTCCGGCCGCCCGGCGAGGTTCGTCAGTTCGCGCGGATCGTCCGACAGGTTGTAAAGCTGGTCGGGATCGGCCGGGCAATGCACGTATTTCCAGTCGCCGCGGCGGATCATCACGATCGGCGCGAGCGCGCCTTCCGCGAGGTATTCGCCGAGCGCGACATCGTGCGCGGGCGTGCCGTTCAGGTGCGCCACGAGGCTCGCGCCGTCGACCGGGTCCGGCCAGCCGCCGGCGGGCGCGGCGCCGGCCAGCTCGACGAGCGTCGGCAGCAGGTCGACGTGCGACACGGGCCCGCGCACGCGCGCGGCGTCGAAGCGGCCCGGCGCGTGGACGATCAGCGGTACGCGGCAGCCGCCTTCGAAGAACGTCATCTTGTACCAGAGCCCGCGCTCGCCGAGCATGTCGCCGTGGTCGGACGTGACGATCACGATCGTGTCGTCGGCGAACCCGCATTGCTCGAGCGCGGCCAGCACGCTGCCGAACTGCGTGTCCACGTAGGACGTCGCGCCATAATACGCGCGGCGTGCGGCGCGGATCTGCGCATCGGTCGGCGGCGTGCGGTCGTTCTCGCAGACGAAACGCAGCCGCTGCGAATGCGGATCGCTTGCGGCCGCATCGAGCCGCACGGCCGGCATGTCGATTTCGTCGTCGTCGTAGCGATCCCAGTATTCGCGCGTGATCGCATACGGATCGTGCGGATGGGTCAGCGACACGACCATGCAGAACGGCCGCGCATCGCGGCCGGCCGCGCGCTCGCGCGCGACGTCGTACAGCTTCTGCTTCGCCGCGAACGTCACTTCGTCGTCGAAATCGAGCTGGTTCGTCCGCACGCACGGGCCGGCGTCTAGCACCGAGCTCATGTTGTGATACCAGCTCGGGCGCTCGGTCGGTTGGTCCCAGTCCGGCACCCAGCCGAAGTCGGCCGGGTAGATGTCGGTCGTCAGCCGCTCCTCGAAGCCGTGCAACTGGTCGGGCCCGCAGAAGTGCATCTTGCCGGACAGCATCGTCCGGTAGCCGCCCGCGCGCAGGTAGTGCGCGAACGTCAGCGTTTGCGCGGGCAATTCGGCGGCGTTATCGTAGGCGCCGATTCCCGACGGCAGCTTGCCGGTCAGCAGCGAGAAGCGCGACGGCGCGCACAGCGGGCTCGCGCAGTACGCGGCGTCGAACACCACGCCTTCGGCGGCGAGCCGGTCGAGCGTCGGCGTGCGGGCGACGCGGTTGCCGTACGCCGGCAGCGCGAACGGCGTGAGCTGGTCGGCCATCAGGATCAGGATGTTGGGTGTCGGGTTCGTCATCGGCGGTCGTGGGGAAAGCGGTGTTCGAATGGAACGGCTCGTCGCCCGGGCAGCGAGACGTCCGGCATGACGGAGACGGTCCGCAGAAACTGCCGCGCACGGAGGCCGTGCTGGCTAGAATCGGGGAGTGCGTTGCGCGGCGGCGCGCGAAGTGCCTGTGCCGTACCGTCCGCTGCACTATCGCCCGCCCGAATTCGCGCGGGTAGGCGTCCGGCCCTTATGGGGCCATTAGAGGGACTTATGTCGAAATCCGAACCGTTACCGTCGATGCAGGCGCTGCGCGCGTTCGAATCGGCCGCCCGGCTCGCGAGCTTCACGGCCGCCGCGCGCGAGCTCGGCTCGACGCAGCCGGCCGTGAGCCAGCAGGTGTATCAGCTCGAAGCCGAACTCGGCGTGCCGCTGTTCGAGCGCAGCCCGCGCGGCGTCACGCTGACGGCCGACGGCCAGTGCCTGTACGAAGCCGTGCGGCTCAGCCTCGACACGCTGCGCGGCGCGACCGCGACGCTGCGCGCGCGCCGCGAGCACGGCGCGCTGACGATCGTCACCGATTTCGGTTTCGCGACCTACTGGCTGATGCCGCGCCTGGCCGGGCTCAAGCGCGTGATGCCGGACGTCGACGTACGCGTCGTCACGTCGCAGGATTACGACGCGCAGCGCGACCACGGCGACATCGCGATCCTGTTCGGCGACGGCCACTGGCCGTCGTGCACGGCCGCGCGGCTGTTTCCGGAATCCGTCACGCCCGTCTGCTCGCCCGCGTTCCGCGACGCGCATCCGGGCGTCGCGCGGCCCGAGCACCTGCTCGCGCTGCCGCTGCTGCACGTGCAGCCGACGCGCCCCGAGCGCTGGCTGTCGTGGTCGGGCTGGTTCGACGCGCACGGGCTCGAACCGCCGCCCGCCGCCCGCGGCGTGACCTTCAACAGCTATGCGCTCGTGATCCATGCGGCGCTGCTCGGCGAAGGCGTCGCGCTCGGCTGGTCGCCGCTCGTCGACGAGCTCGTCGCGGCCGGCCAGCTCGTGAAGCTGGTCGACGCGCCCGTCGTCACGCCGCGCGGCTACTTCCTGGTGCGCCCGCCGCAGCGGCCCGAGCCGGATGCGACCCACGTGTTCCGGCGCTGGCTGCTCGACGCATGCGCGGCGGCCTGAGGCCGCGCGCCCGCCCCCGCCCCGCCTCCGGCCCGCTGGCGCACCGATACCAGCCACACGGCGCGTTGGTTCTATCCGCGCCGATATCGTCCTGATTTACTTGAGCCTCCCGCTACCCGCGCGGCGCGGCGCTTTGGTGCGCCGCCGCGCGGCCGTGCGCCCCTGCCATCCGAGGAGTCTCATGACCGCCGAGCACCGCCCCGATCAATTCGTCCTGACACTGTCGTGCCCGAGCGCGGCCGGCCAGGTCGCCGCCGTCGTCGGCTTTCTCGACCGCCATCGCTGCTACGTCGATGCGCTGAACGTGTTCGACGACGATCTCAGCAACCGCTTCTTCGTGCGCTGCGTCTTTCATCCGACGGATGAGACGCTGCAGATCGACGCGCTGCGTCAGGAATTCGCGCCGATCGCGGCCGGACTCGGCAGCCACGACGGCGACATCCAATGGGCGATCCACGACGTCAACGCGCGGCCGAAGGTGCTGATCATGGTGTCGAAGCTCGAGCACTGCCTCGCGGATCTGCTGTTCCGCTGGCGGATGGGCGAGCTGAAGATGGACATCGTCGGCATCGTGTCGAACCACCCCGACTTCGAGCCGCTCGCCGCGCAGCACGGGCTGCCGTTCCGGCACTTCCCGATCACCGCCGAGACCAAGGCGCAGCAGGAAGCGCAATGGCTCGATTTCTTCGAATCGAGCGGCGCCGAACTCGTGATCCTCGCGCGCTACATGCAGGTGCTGTCGCAGGAGACGAGCGCGAAGCTCGCGAACCGCGCGATCAACATCCATCATTCGTTCCTGCCCGGCTTCAAGGGCGCGAAGCCGTACCACCAGGCGCATGCGCGCGGCGTGAAGCTGATCGGCGCGACCGCGCACTTCGTGACCGACGATCTCGACGAAGGCCCGATCATCGAGCAGGTCGTGGAGCGTGTCGATCATGCGCTGCGGCCCGAGCAATTGCTCGCGGTGGGACGCGACGTCGAAAGCCTCACGCTCGCGCGTGCGGTGAAGGCGTTCATCGAGCGGCGGGTGTTTTTGAACGGCGACCGGACGGTGGTGTTTTCGTAAAGGGATTGCGCGTGGGGGGGCGCCGGCCGCCGCGCGCGGCCGACGTGCGTCTCGCGTCAGTCGTTGCGAATGCGGAAGTCTGCCGGCGTGCTGCGCGACAGCACCGTGTCGACGTTGACGAGATCGTTGCCGTCGAGCTTCGCGCGCACCGCGGCGGCATCCATCCCGTACCGCTGCCATCGGCGAGCCAGCCGCTCGGCGAGCACGGGCCGCGGCACGTCCAGCATCACGGTCACGTCGAACAGCGGGCGCAACGCGCGCCACGGCGGCGCGTCGAGCAGCAGGTAATTGCCTTCGACGAGCACGAGCCGCGCGGACGCCGGCACGATCGCCGCGCCGGCCCGCGCGATTTCCAGATCGCGGTCGAATACCGGCACCGCGACGTCACGGCCATCGTCCGCGCGCAGCCGGCCGAGCAGCGCGGCCAGACCGTCGGCGTCGAACGTATGCGGCGCGCCCTTGCGCGCGCGGTCGCCGCGCTCGTTCAGCACGCGATCGTCGAAATGGAAGCCGTCCATTGCGAGCACGGCCGCCGAGCGCGGCGCGCGCGCGTCGAGATCGGTGCGCAGCCGCTGCGCGAACGTGCTCTTGCCGGCGCCCGGCGGCCCCGCGATCGCCACGATGCGCCGCGTCGCGCATTGCGTTCGATGCAGATGGCGCGCCAATTCGGCCAAATCGACGTGCTGCTCGACGGCGGGCGTGTCGCTCACGGCAAACGGCTCCGTTCGGCCTGCTTCAACGCCTCCTGCGCCGACTTCAACTGCACGCGCGTGTACGCGAGCGCATGCGACGCGAGATCGCGACTGTCTTCCCACAGATTGCGCCAGATCGCGAGAATGCCTTCGAGCGGCTGGCCGACGACGCGCGACGAAAAGCTCTCGAACGTGATCGGCCCCGTATAGCCGCTGAACACCAGCGCGCGGAACACGGCCGTGAAGTCGACGTTGCCCGAGCCGAGATAGCCGCGATGCGAATCGCCGATGTGGAAATAGCCGAGGTGTTCGCCGGTATCGCGGATCGCCGACATGATGTCCGACTCCTCGATGTTCATGTGATAGGTGTCGAGATGCACCTTGACGTTCGGCCGGCCGATGCGATCGCACAGCTCGACGCCCTGCGACGCGGTATTGAGCACGTTCGACTCGTAGCGGTTCACGACCTCCAGCCCGAGCGTGATGCCGTATTGCGCGGCCGTGTCCGCGACCTGCCCGAGGATGTCCGCGGCCATCGCGACGCCGGCGCGCGTCGTCGGCACCGCATTCTTCTGGAATGCGGAATACAGGATCCCGCACACGTGCGTGGCGCCGCAGTCGCGCGCGACGCGCAGCACGTCGTCCAGCTTCGCCTTGCCGCGCGCCGCGCGCGCCGGGTCGCCGCTCGAGATGTCCGTCTGCGCATCGAGCCCGAGCGAAAACGTGACGCCGAGCCCGTGCCGCTCGAGTTCGCGCCGCGTGAATTCGGTGTCGATCGACGCCGGATCGAGCGCCGGCACCTCGATGAAGTCGAACCCGGTTTCCGCCGTGCTCGCGATAGCGCGCGCGCATTCGTCGCGGCTCCAGCCGGCCTCCCAGACCAGTGCATGTACGCCAAGCTTGTTCATTCATTCTCCTTTCGTCGAAGGTGTGCCGGGCCGCCGAGCACGGAACCCCGCGCGTAGTCGGCGAACGGAAGGGTCAACACCGTGCGCCCAGGCCCAGCGGGCCAGCATCACGGCAAGCAGGAACGCGCCCCACAGCGCGGTGGCAAGGTGCTGGCTCGCGCCGAGCAGGTTGAGCCCGGACGCGATCACCTGCAGGATCACCAGCGCGATCACGACCGGCACGACGCGGCCGAACCCGCCGAACGGATCGACGCGCCCGAGAAAGCACGCGAGTACGGAAATCAGCAGAAACGCTTCGCCGTGCCCGACCCGCACCGAATTGAACCGCGACAGCATCACGATGCCCGCGACGCCGCACATCAGCCCGGACAGCATGTAGACGCGCGTGATCGCGCGCGCGGTCGCGATCCCCGAATAGCGCGTCGCGTCGACGTTCGAGCCGATCATCCGCGTCACGAAGCCGAGCCGCGAATACGTCATCAGCACATGCAAGCCGAGCGCGCAGCCCGCGAAGATCCACAGCGGCACCGGCACGCCGAGCCACAGGCCGTTGCCCATCGCGCGCACGAGCGGCGGGAATCCGGAGATGTCGCCGCCGCGCGTCAGGAATTCGCCGAGCCCGCGCAGAAAGATCATCGCCGACAACGACACGAGAATCGGACTCGCGCCCGTATGCGCGATGACCGCGCCGATCAGCCAGCCGGCCGCCGCGCCCGTCGCGAGCGCGGCGAGCATGCCGAGCGCGATCGTGCCGACGCCGGCGTCCGCGCCGCCGTGCGACTGGATCACCCATGCCATCGCAAGCCCGGCGATGTTGGCCGTGAACGTCACCGCGAGGTTGAAGCCGCCGGAGATCAGCGGCATCAGCATCGCCAGCGTGAAGAGTCCCAGCTCGGGAAGCTGGAACGCGATCGACACGAACGTGCCGCCGTTCAGGAACTGGTCCGACGCGACGCTCATCGCCGCGACGACGAGCGCGAGGAAACCGAGCAGGCCGGCGACGTCGGCCGGAATCAGCGGCGCCGCAGCGGGCCGGGGAAAACGCGTCGTCATGATTGCGCCCTCGCATTCGACGATGGAAAGCGCGAACCGATGAGTCGCGCGACACGATCGCTCGACAGCGTGATCGCGATCAGGATCACGGCGCCGACGATCATCTTGAACGCGTACGGCGACACGCCGAGCAGGTTCAGCCCATTCGCGGCGATCGACACGAGCACGATCCCGAGGATCGCGCCGAGCACCGTGCCGCGGCCGCCACCGAGTCGCGCGCCGCCGAGCACGACGGCGGCCAGCACGTCCAGTTCTCGGCCGTACAGCGCGTTGGGTACCACTTCCTGCACGTAGTGCGCCTGCATCAGGCCGGCGATGCCGGCCATCATCCCGAGCCAGCCGTATGCGACGTAGTGGATCGTGCCCAGATCGATGCCCACGCGCCGCGCGGCCTCCGCGTTGTCGCCGGCCGCGTAGAGCTGGCGGCCGAGCGTCGTGCGTCGCAGCAGGAACCAGGTCGCGCCGACCGCGACGACCATCGCCGCGACCGGCAGCGCGAGATCGGCGGCGCCGCTCGGCGTGTCGACGTGCACCAGCGAAATCCGGTTCATCCACCAGTCCGGCAGGTCGTAGATCGACACGCCGCCCGTCGCGAACATCAGTCCGCCGAAGAACACGTTGAACGTCGCGATCGTCGCGACGATCGACACGACGCGAAACCGATAGACGATCGTCGCGTTCACGGCGCCGAGCAGGCATCCGAAGCCGGCTGCAGCGGCGACGCCCAGCGCCCAGTTGCCGCCGCCGAGCCGCAGCATCGCGAGCGCGGTCAGATACTGCACCACCGATGCGCCGACCGCGAACGAAATGTCGATGCCGCCCGCCACCAGCACGACCAGCAGTCCGGCCGCGAAGATCAGGTTCACGGAGCTCTGGTTCAACAGGTCGAACAGATTCGGCAACGTGAGGAACGTCGACGTCGACAGGCCGAGGCCGATCGCCATCGCCGCAATGACGACGAGCAGCAGCGCCTCGATCGAGCCGATTCCGATGGTGTGCAGGTTACGCATGGACGTCTCGCTCGATCTGATCGATGGAAGTGCGGCCCGGCACATAGTCGGCGACGATGCGGCCGTCGCGCATGTGCAGGACCCGGTCGGCGTTGAAATAGACTTCCGGAATCTCGTCCGAGATCAGGATGATCGCCATGCCGGCCGCGGCCAGCTCGCGAATGATCGCGAAGATGCCGGCCCGCGCGCCGACGTCGACGCCGACCGTCGGCGCATCGAGAATCAGCAGCTTCGGCCGCGTCGCGAGCCATTTGGCGAGCACGACGCGCTGCTGGTTGCCGCCGGACAGCGTCGACACGGCGTCGCCGGGCCGGCCGATCTTGATCGCGAGCCGGTCGATCCAGTCGCGAATCAGCGCATCGCGCCGCCGCGGCGAAATCAGCCGCGCGGCGCCGAGCAGTTCGTCGAGCACCGCGATCACCGTGTTGTCGCCGATCGATTGCTGCTGCACGAGGCCGAGTTGCAGCCGGTCTTCCGATACGTAAGCGATGCCCGCCCGAATCGCATCGCGATTGGAGCGGCACGCGAGCCGCTTGCCGTCGAGCTCGATCGTGCCCGCGTGCGGCCGCGACATGCCGAACAGCGACAGCGCGAGCTCGGTGCGCCCCGCGCCGAGGCGGCCCGTGATGCCCAGAATCTCGCCACGCCTCACGGTCAGCGACACGCCGTCGTATTCGCCGCGCCGCGACAGGCCGTCGACACGCAACACGACCGGCGCGGCCGACAGGTCCGTCGTGCGCACCGCGTAGTCGAACGTGCGGCCGGTCATCAGTTCGGCGAGCCGTGTCTGCGTCATGCCGGCGGTCGGAAACGTGCCGACGTTGCGGCCGTCGCGCATCACGGTCACGCGGCTGCACACGTCGAGCACCTCGGCGAGCCGATGGCTGACGAACACGACCGCGATGCCGTCGGCCGACAGGCGCCGCACGATCGAAAGCAGCGCGTCGGTCTCCGCGTGGCTCAGCGACGCGGTCGGCTCGTCCATGAACACGAGCCGCGCATCGGCGACGAGCGCGCGTGCGATCGCCACCACCTGACGTTGCGCGATCGCCAACCGGCGCACCGGCCGGTCGAGGTCGAGCGGCACGCCGAGCCGCGCCAGAATCTGCCGCGCGGCCGCCTTCATCCGGCGGTAATCGACGAGCCGCGGCCGCGCGCCGAGGTTCTGCTCGAACGCGATGTTCTCGGCGACCGTCATTTCGGGAAACAGCGCGAGATCCTGCCAGATCACCTGAATGCCGAGTTCGCGCGCGCGCACCGGGTTCAGCTCCGCCACAGGCCGGCCGTCGAAGCGGATCGACGCGCCGGGCTCGGGCCGATACACGCCGTTGACGATCTTGATCAGCGTGCTCTTGCCGCAACCGTTTTCGCCCGCAAGGCACAGCACTTCGCCGCGCTGCACGTCGAAACGCACGTTCTGCAACGCATGCACGCCGCCGAACACCTTCGACACGCGGTCGAGTTCGAGCAACGCCGGCGCGTGCGCCGCATCGGCGGCCGGCGGCAACGCCGATCGCGCGACCGCCGCGCCACCGGGTGATTGGGCTGACATCATCGCAACTCTCCTGGGCGGCCGGTATCGACAGGTCAAAGCCCTTGCTTGGCCAACGCGTCGACGGTCTTGTCGTTGAGCTCGACGAGCTGGTTGACGATCAGGTTGTGTCCTTCGGGATGCACGACGCCGAGCCCGGGAATCGTCGCGCCGTCCTTCACCGGCTGCCCCTTCGCGAGCATCGTGCCGAGCGTCACGAACACTTCGCCCGCCTGCTCGGGATTCCACATGTAGCCGCCCGTCAGCACGCCTTCGTGCACGAGCCGGCGGCCCTGGCCCGGCGAGAACGGGCCGAGCACGACGACCTTGCCCTTCGCCTGCCGCTCCGCGACCGCGCGCGCGGCGCCGATCGGCCCCTGGCTGCCGAACGCGAGAATCGCCTTCAGGTTCGGATGCGCGCGCATCAGATCGAGCGCGGTCTTGCGCGATGCGTCGACATTCTCGGCGACGCCGTAGCGATCGCCGACGAGCTTCATGTCGGGCGCGTTCGCCTTCAGATACGCGATCGCCGCATCGGCCCACGCGTTGTGCAACGGCACGGTCAGCGAGCCGACGAACACCGCATACTCGCCCTTGCCGCCCACCGCGCTCGCGAGGCTCTTCGCATACGCTTCGCCGAAGCCCTTCGCGGACGCGAGCTCGAAATTCCAGTCGACGTTCTGCTGGTTCGGCGACTCGTGCGTGACGACCTTGATGCCGGCCGCGCGGGCGCGCTGCAGCACCGGTTCGAGCACCTTCGCGTCGTTCGGCACCACGCCGATCACGTCGACGCGCTGCGCGATCAGATCCTCGATCGCGCGCACCTGCAGCGCCGGATCGGCACTCGTCGGCCCGACCATGAACGCCTTCACGCCGAGCTGCTCCGCCCGTTTGCGGATGCCGGCGTCCATCGCGTTGAACCACGGAATGCCGCCGATCTTCACGACGATCCCGATCACCGGTTTGTCGGGCGATGCCGCCGCAAGACCGGTAGCGAGAATGAATGCGGTCAAGCCCGCGCACAGCGTGCGCACGAAGTTTCCTGACATGTCTCCTCCATCGGAAGGCGACCGTCGCGTCTCCATCGACGAGAGCCACGTACGGTCGGTTGCTAAATCCATTCAGCAATCCATTTCGCTTATGCTGAATGGATTTAGCTCGATTGAGAAGCACGGGAAAACCCGAATAGGGAGACGTAGCGTAAAGCGAATACCGTCGGGTGACAGAAAAGAACGATGGCAGGGGAACCGACGCAGATGGCCCGCAACACCACCGGACGCAAGTCCACGATTTACGACATCGCAAAAGCGACCGGCTCGTCTACGTCGACCGTCAGCATGGTGCTGAACGGCACGTGGGCGCGCTATCGGATCAAGGAGGACACGGCGAACCGCATCCTCGCGAGCGCACAGGCGCTCGGCTACCACGTGAACCTCAGCGCGCGCGGGCTACGGCTGTCGCGCTCGGGGCTCGCCGGCATGATCATCCCGCACTATCGCAACCGTTTCTTCGCGGGACTGGCCGAGACCTTCGAGGACGAAGCGCGTCGCCGCGGCCTGTGCCCGATCGTCGTCGGCACGCAGCGCGATCCGGCCGTCGAACTGAGCGTCACGCAGACGTTGCTTGCGCAACGGGTCGAATGGCTGTTCGTCGCCGGCGTGCGCGACCCGGCGCCGCTGAACGCGCTGTGCGACAAGGCCGGCGTGCCGTCGATCAATCTCGATCTGCCCGGCCCCGGCGCGCCGTCGATCGTGTCGGACAACCGCGGCGGCGCTCGCGCGCTGACCGACAGACTGATCGACAAGATGCTCGCGCGCGGCGCGGCGCCGGCCGAGTTGATCCTGCTCGGCGGGATCGCCGGCGAATACGCGACGGAGAGGCGCATCGCCGGTTTTCGCGACGCATTCGACGCCCGGTGGTTGAAGCCGCCGGCCGCCGACGCGATCGAATGCTGCGGCTATAGCCCCGACGCCGCGCAACAGGCGCTCGCGAGACGTTATGCGACGCTCGGCCGGCTGCCGGCCGGCATGCTGATGAATTCGATCACGGCGTTCGAAGGGCTGGTCCGCTTCGCGTCCGGGCTGCCATGGGACATCTGGCAGCGCACGACCGTCGGCTGCTTCGACTGGGATCCGTTCGCCGCGCGGCTGCCGTTCGATGTGACGATGCTGCGTCAGGACGTGCAGAAAATGATCGAGGAAGCGTTCGCGCTGCTCGATGCGCCGGACACGACGCCGCATCCGACCATCATGGTGCCGACGCGCTTCATGCACACGCGCGACGACGACACGGCCGCGCCAGGCGACACCGGTGCCGAATGACCGTCGCGAGCGATACGCCGGCCGCTGAACGACAAAAGCCCGGCGGCATCGGCCGACCGGGCTTCATTGGACATACCGTGTGTCGTCACGACGACCGCAACCTCAACCGCTTACTTCACCCACGCGAAGTAATACGACAACCAGATCGTCAGCCCTGCACCGACCAGCGCCGCATACGGCATCAGGTTCAGCCACATCGCGCGCTTCGGCACTTCGAGTTCCATGTCGCGCTGCATCTGCGCGGGAAAGCGGCCGCGATCCTGCCAATAGTGGCGATAGAGGAACACCGGCACGATCAGCAGCATCGCGATCAACCCGTTGCGCAGCGTGCCTTCGCCTTGCAGGTTCGCGCCCGCGCCGACGTAGACGAGGTTCGCGTAGCCGCAGATCG
>NZ_LOYP01000026.1:0-1687 GCF_001526365.1 Burkholderia sp. MSMB1835 | reverse complement strand
TGTAGCAGCTAAGTTCAAATGTCCGCTTCCGGCTAAGTTCAGATGTCCGTTTTTCGACCCGTCGTAAGCTGACCGACCGCTGGCAATCCAGCGCCGGAGGCTGCGATGGCTGCAACGGAACGGATCACGATGACGATGCGCGAGCTGGACCGATTCAAGGTCATTCAGGACGTGGCGGACGGCAAGCTCAAGCCATGGCGTGCGGCGGAACGGTTGGAACTGACGACCCGGCAGGTTCGCCGACTGGTCGCCAGATTGCGGGAACACGGACCTCAAGGTCTTGTGTCGGGACGGTATGCGAAGCCCAGCAACAACCGGCTGGACGAGGTAATTGTGGACCGGGCGCTGTCGATCATCCGAGATCGCTACGCCGATTTCGGGCCGACACTGGCCTGCGAGAAGCTCTGGGAGTGTCACGGCATTCGGCTGGCCAAGGAGACGGTCAGGAAGCTGATGACGGAGGCTGGCTTGTGGATTCCACGCCGGCAACGACCGCCGAAGGTCTATCAGCCACGTGCGCGCCGGGCGTGTCTGGGCGAACTGATCCAGATCGACGGCAGCGATCATCGATGGTTCGAGAACCGGGCGCCGGCCTGCACGCTGCTGGTGTATGTGGACGACGCGACGAGCCGGTTGATGATGCTGCACTTCACGCAGACGGAGTCGACGTTCAGCTACTTCGAGGCGACGCGAGCGTACATCGAGCGCCACGGTAAGCCTGGGGCGTTCTACAGCGACAAGGCCAGTGTCTTCCGCGTTTCGACACCGGGCAAGACTGGCAACCGCGTGACGCCATTCGGCCGCGCGATGTACGAGCTGAACATCGACACGTTCTGTGCGAACAGCAGTTCGGCCAAGGGACGCGTCGAGCGAGCGCACCTGACGTTGCAGGATCGGCTGGTCAAGGAGATGCGATTGCGCGGGATCAACACGGTGGCCGACGCGAACGCTTACGCGCCCTCCTTCATGGCCGCCTACAACGCGCGTTTCGCGAAGCCGCCGAAGAGCGACTTCAATGTACATCGGCCGCTACGGGCCGACGAGAGTCTGGACGTGGTGCTGACGTGGCGTGAGCCGCGGAAAGTAACGAAGTCGCTGACGGTGCAATACGACCGGGTGATGTACTTGCTGGAGGACACGCCGGAGAACCGAAAGTTGATCGACCGGCAGATCGAGGTGCGGGAGTACCCGGATGGACGAATCGAGCTCCGTGCTGACGATCGCGTGTTGCGCTGCCGGCAGTACGATCGTTTGGCTGAAATCGATCAGGGTGCCGTCGTCGAGCACAAGCGCTTGAGCCATGTGCTGCAGGTCGCGCAAGCGCTTCAGGCGCAACGCGATAACAGCCGAATCGGTAAAGCGCCGTCTCGAACGCATCGTGGCGACTCGACGCGGACCAACCGAAACGAGGCAGAGCCGGGTAAGAAGAAGCAGCGCAAGATCACGCAGGCCGACGTCGAGCATGTGATCGTGGATCTGACGCAACGTCGTCAAACCGCAGCGCCGCCAAACAAACCTGGCCGTCGGTCTGCAAAAGCTGAGGAAGCGAGCGTAAGCGCCCTGCCCGTGCAGGCGCCGACCTTCGACACTGCGTAACGGTTAAAGCGAAGAAAGAAACGCTGCAAAACCAACCTTGAAACCGGACATTTTTAAATGGCTGGAAGGTGGACATCTGAATCCGGGTATG